>JAGWSE010000442.1 GCA_028869395.1 Alphaproteobacteria bacterium
CGATCAACGGCGCGGCGGTGGGCGTCGGCGCGACGCTTACCCTGCCGATGGACATCCGCATCGCCGCCGAGGGCGCGCGCTTCGGCTTCGTGTTCGCCCGGCGCGGCCTGGTCCCGGAGGCCGGCAGCGCCTGGTTCCTGCCGAAGCTCGTGGGCCTGCCGCAGGCGCTTCGATGGTGCCTCTCGGGCGGACTGATCCCGGCGGAGGCGGCGCTCGCCGGCGGCCTCGTCAGCGAGGTGGACGCCCCCGACGCCCTGCTCGAGCGGGCGCGCGCCATCGCCCGCGAGATCGCCGAGAACACCGCCCCCGTCTCCATCGCGCTCACGCGCCAGATGCTGTGGCGCTTCGCCGGCGCGCCCGATCCGTTCGACCTGCTCAAGCTGGACGGACCGCTCTCCATGCAGCTGGGCGCCGGCTCGGATGTGCGCGAGGGCGTCTCGGCCTTCCTGGAGAAGCGTCAGCCCGCGTTTCCCGGCAAGGTCTCCCAGGACATGCCGCCGCAGTATCCCTGGTGGGACGCTTAGCGCCCGAAGCCATCTTCCCGCGCCGGGCGGAACGTGCGACAGGCGGGCTTTGACCGACGCCCGTGAGGGCGTTCGACGGGAGCGGGTCTCCGCGCGATGAAGCAGTTCCTGATCACGGCCGCGGGCGTCTTCGCCGGGCTCCTGATCTTCGTGATTGGCGTGCCGTTCGTGCTCATCACCATGGCGGCCAACGCGGCCGGTCCGCCGCCGCTGCCCGCCCGCGCGGTGCTCGAGCTCGACCTGCGCAATCCGCTGACCGATCAGTCGCAGAGCGCGCTGGCCGGCATCGGCCGCCCGTCGTTGTCGGTGATGTCGATCGTCGAGGGGCTGCATCGCGCCGAGACCGACGACCACGTGAAAGGCCTCTACATCCGCCTGCCGGAGGATGGGGTCGAGCCCGGCGCCGCCGACGAGATCCGCCGCGCGATCAAGGCCTTCCGCGCCTCGGGCAAGCCGGTGATCGCCTTCAGCCAGGGGCTGTATCCGTCCGGCGCGGTGACCGCGACCTACATGATCGGCGCCGCCGCCGACCAGCTTTGGCTGCAGCCCGGCGCCTCCTTCCAGGTGACCGGCATCGCCAATGAGGACCTGTTCTTCAAGCGCGCCTTCGACAAGTACGGCATCAAGGCCGACTACGAGCAGCGCTACCAGTACAAGAACGCCGTCAACGGATACCTCTACGACGACTACACCCCCGCGCATCGCGAGGCGGAGCTGTCGTGGATGAACTCCGTCTACTCGACCGACATCGCCGCCACCGCCGCCGACCGCAAGCTCGACCCCGCGGTGCTGCGCCAGACGCTGGAGGCCGGGCCCTACCTCGCCTCCGACGCCCTGCGCCTGCACCTGGTCGACAAGCTGGGCGAGGAGCATGCCGCGGAGACCGCCATCCTGCAGCGCGCGGGCTCCGGCGCCGAACTGGTCGACTTCGACGACTTCGCCCACGGCCGGCACGGCCGCCGCCACGGCCCCGCCATCGCGGTGATCGAGGCCCAGGGCGCTATCGTCACCGGCACCGACCAGACGCGCAGCCCCTTCACCGCCAGCTCGAATATCTATTCCGACGACCTGTCGGACGCCTTCTACCAGGCGATCAAGTCGAAGGACGTGAAGGCGATCGTCTTCCGCCTGGATTCGCCCGGCGGCTCCGACACCGCCTCCGAGCAGATCCTTTCGGCTGTCCAGGCGGCCAAGGCGGCCGGCAAGCCGGTGGTGGTCTCGATGGGCAGCTATGGCGCCTCGGGCGGCTACTGGGTGGCCTCGCAGGCCTCGGCGATCGTCGCCGAGCCGTCGACGCTCACCGGCTCGATCGGGGTGTTCGGCGGCAAGTTCGCCGTCGGCCCGGCTCTGGCGAGGTTCGGCATCGACGCGCGGCAGCTCAGCGTGGGTGGCCCCTACGCCGGCGCCTTCGGCCTGGGCCAGGAGTTCACGCCCGAGCAGCGGGCGGCGCTCTCCAAGTGGATGGACCGCATCTACGCCAACTTCGTCGCCCGCGTGGCGGAGGGCCGCAAGCTGCCGCTCGCCCGCGTGCAGGAGATCGCCAAGGGCCACGTCTGGACCGGCGCCCAGGCCAAGCAGCTCGGCCTCGTGGACGAGGTGGGCGGCTTCTACGACGCCGTCGCCCTGGCCCAGAAGCTCGCCCACGTCTCGGGCGCGCCGCGGCTCAAGAACATGACCCGGCCCGCTTCCCCGGTGGAAACCATCGAGCGCATGCTGGGGGTCTCCGAGACCTCGGCCAGCACCCTGGCCGCCGCGGCCTGGGTGATGGGCGATCCGCGCGCACAGGGGATCATCGACAAGGTCGCCGAGGCGCGCCTGCGCGCCGAGGGCCAGGGGATGGTGCTCTCGCCCGACCGCTTCCGCTGACCCGCGACAGCGCCGCCGCGTTCATGGCAGAGTTCCGCCGGCGGCCGAGTCTGCGCCGTCGCGCCGCCCAGCCTTCGTTCGGAGCCGCCATGCGTCCTGACCGCCGCCCCGCCCGCGCCGCCGCCGTGCTGGGCCTGCTGATCCTCCCCGCCCTCGCCTACGCCAAGGCGCCCGACGCGCCCGAGGCGGCCGCCTTCAAGGCCGTCCTCGACTGCCGCACGATCGCCGACAACAGCCAGAGGCTGGCCTGCTACGACGCCGCGGCGGGCAAGATGGGCGAGGCGGAGGCCAAGGGCGACATCGTGGTCATCGACCGCAGGCAGGCCCAGGCCGCCCACCGCGAAGCGTTCGGCCTGCACGTGCCCAGCCTCGGCTTCGTCACCCGCGCGCTGAAGCCGGAGGAGGTCGACCAGATCGACGGCGTGGTGAAGTCCGCCCGCGCCGACGCCTACGGCCGCTGGACGCTCGAGCTGCAGGACGGGGCCGTGTGGCGCCAGATCGCCGACCAGCTCGACCGCGATCCCCACGCCGGCTCCAAGGTGGTCATCAAGAAGGCGGCGCTCGGCAGCTTCAAGATGAGCATCGACGGCCAGCCGTTCATCCGCGTGCACCGCGACCAGTAGGCCTCGAACTCAGAGGTCGGCGGCGGGCGCGGTCCCGTTGAAGTCGTCCATGGCGGTCATCACGCGGGTGATGATCTCGCGGTCGAGCTCGGACAGGAACGGGCTCCAGATGTCGCAGATCAGGATCACACGGCGCTCGTCGGAATCGTTCCAGGCCTCGTGCTCGATGGTGTCGTCGAAGGCCCAGGCCACGCCCTCCTTCCACGCCCGCGTCTCGCCGCCCACCCGGAAGCCGCAACCCTCCGGCACGATCAGCGGCAGGTGAAGCACCAGCCGCGTGTTCGAGACGCCGGTGTGCGGCGGGATCCGCGTCCTGGGCTGCAGCACCG
>JAGWSE010000443.1 GCA_028869395.1 Alphaproteobacteria bacterium
CGAGCGCCTTCAACGTCTCGATCAGCACCGCGGTCTGGATGGTCATGTGCAGTGAGCCGGCGATGCGCGCGCCCTTCAGCGGCTGGTCCTTGCCGAACTCTTCGCGCACGGCCATCAGGCCCGGCATCTCGGTCTCGGCGATCTCGATCTCCTTGCGGCCCCAGTCGGCGAGCGCGATGTCCTTGACGATGTAGTCGGGCATTGGGTCCTCGAGGCAGGTCGGTTCAGGTCGCGGCTCTATACCGGCGGGCGCCGGCCCCGGCAAGAAGCATATAAAGAAAGCTTTATGTGATTGTGCCTGCGCGCGGGCGGTCCGCGTCCGATAACCGCCAGCGGATCCGGACGGTTCGCGCTATCTTCGCCGGATGCTCTGCTACGCCCTTTTCGAGACAGCGATCGGCTGGGCCGGGCTCGCCTGGGGCGAGGCGGGTCTCGTGGCCGTCCACCTGCCCGAGGCGGATCCGCAGATCGCCAGGCGCGGCCTGCTGCGGCGCGTCCTCGGGGCGGCCGAGGCCGAGCCCCCGCGCGCGGTGCGCGCGGCCATGGACGCCATTGCCGATCAGCTCGCCGGCAAGCCGACCGACCTCACGGGCGTCCCGCTCGACCTCTCGCGCACGCCCGAGTTCCATGCCCGCGTCTACGAGATCGCCCGGGCGATCCCTCCCGGCGAGACCCTGACCTACGGCGAGATCGCCGAGCGGCTCGGCGACAAGCTGCTGGCCCGCGACGTCGGCCAGGCGCTGGGCAACAACCCCTGGCCGATCGTGGTGCCCTGCCACCGGGTGACGGCGGCGAACGGCAAGCTCGGCGGCTTCTCGGCCAGCGGCGGCGCGAACACCAAGCTCAAGCTGTTGGCCATCGAGGGGGCGAAGGCGGCCGCCCAGGGCGACCTTTTCGCCTAGGCTCGCCCTCTAGGATTGGAGGCCGACGCCCCTTACACCAGGGGCATGGCGATCGGCGTCTTCGATTCAGGGGTTGGCGGCCTCTCCGTCCACCGCAGTCTGGTGGAACGGTTCCCCAAGGCCGACTTCGTCTACCTCGCCGACCAGGCGAACACGCCCTACGGCGGCCGGCCCGGCGAGGAGATCGTGGCGCTCACCAAGGCCGGCTGCGAGCGGCTGTTCGACGAGGGCTGCTCGCTCGTCGTGCTGGCCTGCAACACGGCGGCCTCGGTGGCGCTCCGGCGTCTGCAGCAGACCTGGCTTCCTGGCTGCCGCAAGGCGCTTGGCCGGCCGGTGAATGTGCTGGGCATCGTCGTGCCGACCATCGAGGCGGCCACCGGCCTGCCCTGGGAGCACGAGGCGGAGCGGAGGGGCGAGAAGGTCGAGAAGCTCGACATCGTGGGGGTCTTCTCCACGCCCGCCACGACCAACAGCCGGGTCTATGAGATCGAGGTGGACAAGCGCCGCCAGGACGTCGCCGTCTTCTCCGAGCCCTGTCCCGAGCTTGCCCGGATGATCGAGACGGGCGCGGGCGCCCACGAGCTCGCCCGCACGGTCGAGGGCCACGTGAAGGCGCTCAAGGCCCGGATCGGCCGCGCGCCAGATCGGGCGATCCTCGGCTGCACCCACTATGAGATCGTGGCCGACCTGTTCCGCCAGGCGCTGCCGCCGGGGACGCCGCTGATCCATCAGCCGGCCGCCACGGCCGACGCGCTGGCCCGCTACATCGAGCGCCATCCGGAATACGACGCCGGCTCCGGCGGCGCCCGGCGCTTCCTGACGACCGGTGAGCCCGGCCCGCAGAACGGCCTCGTCTCGACCTTCTGGGGCGCGCCGATCGTCTTCGAAAAGGCCTGATGGCGCCCGCCTCCGACCGTGCTTAGCTGGGCAGGGCTGGAGGGATTCGAGATGAAACCGATCGCGGCGGCCATGCTGGCCGCAGCCGTGCTTGCGGGAGCGGGCGCAGGCGTCGCGCGCGCCGAGGTGACCGACACCTCGCCAGCGGGGTTCGAGGTGGTGGAGAAGGCGACCATCTCCGCGCCGCAGCACAAGATCTGGGACGCGCTGCTGCGGCCCGGCCGCTGGTGGAGCAGCCAGCACACCTTTTCCGGCGACGCGCGCAACCTGGCGATCGATGGCGCGGGCTGCCTGTGCGAGACGCTGCCACACGGGGCCGTTCGGCACATGACCATCACCTATGCGGACGGCAAGTCGCGGCTCGTGCTGTTCGGGGGCCTTGGCCCGCTGCAGTCGACGGGCGCCTCGGGCCACATGGCCTTCGTACTGGCGCCCGGCGCGGCTGGAACTGACGTCACCCTGAGCTACGACGTGGGCGGCTACGCCAAGGGCGGGCTGGCCCAGACCTACGCCCAGCCGGTGGACAAGGTGCTCGGCGAGCAGCTCGGGCGTCTCAAGAAGTACGTCGAAACCGGCAAGCCGGAATAGCGAACGCTGGCCGTCATAAATTCACTCGATTTCGCCTGGAAGCGGGATTGAGAAATCCTATGTTGGCGTCATGCTTCCCACGCTCCGCCAGCTCCAGTACCTCAAGCTTCTCGTGGAGCACGGCAGCTTCGGCCGCGCCGCCGACGCCGCGCATGTCACCCAGCCCACGCTCTCCGCCGGCATCCAGGAACTGGAGCGCTGCCTCGGCGCTTCGGTGGTCGAGCGTGCGCGCGCCGGCGTCATCCTGACCCCCGTCGGCGAGGAGGCGCTGCGCCGGGCGCGGACCATCCTCAACGAGGCCGAGGAACTGGTTGAAACGGCGAAGAACGCCTCCCAGCCGCTCACCGGCCGCTTCCGGCTGGGCGTCATCCCGAC
>JAGWSE010000444.1 GCA_028869395.1 Alphaproteobacteria bacterium
CACATCGTCAATCGACATCGCGGTGGCCTGATCGTGGAGAGCGCTGAAGGGCAGGGGACGACGTTCAGCGTCTACCTGCCTTCGGCTCCAGCCAGCTGAGGCCTGCCTTGAGACCGAGATCCTCCGCCTCGCGGCGCGCCGAACACTTCGAGGCAGGCCGGCGCGGCCTTGGGCGCGTGGCCTGAAATCAGGGCGGCCGCCGCGCGCACCACAGCATCCAGGCTCTCGACCGGGAAGGGCTTGGCAAGTAGCGCGACGGCGGCGTCGCGGTTCTCGCGCGCTTCGCAGACTTGGCCGGTGACGAAGATGGACGGGATGCCTGAGCGCCGGAGCGTTCGTGCCAACCGCACGCCATCGCCGCGGCCGGTCAGGTTGATGTCAACCAGGGCAAGGTCGGGACGCAGGTTCGCGGCCAGGTCTTCGGCATGCGCCGCGCTCGCGGCAGGGCCAACGACGTCATAGCCACGGTCGCGCAGTTCCCATTCCACCGAGGCCGCAATCAGCGGCTCATCCTCGACCACAAGGACGCGCATGGGCAGCCCCCTCTCACAGCAGAGCAATCATTGGTAACACCCCGCCTTAAGCTCAAGGCTGTGGCGGGCTGTCGCAGGCGGAAATAAAGCTTCAGCATTAGCTGAGCTTTCGGGGGTGTCTAGACCTCGGTTATGGTCAAGCTAGTTTCGTATTCGGCTTCCGTCAGCGGTCATACGGTGCAGCTTATGTTTGTTGATGGACGCTGAGCGACTTTAATCGGTTCGCCCCCAGCCGCAAGTCATTGCCGCGCCGAACATTTGCGCGCTGACCGCGACGACCAAGTTCCCGAGTGTCACAAAAGTGTCATGGGGCGCAGCTAATTTCCCGGTCCTGAACAAGGTGCGCGCCGTGGCCCAGCCGATTCCCAGAACGTCCTACGCTTCCGAGCTGCGCGCCCTCGTGGCCGAGGTCATCCGAATGGGCGGCCTGGCTGAAGCTCAGGTGGTCGACGCGGTGGATGCCGTGGTGCGCAGGGATGTACCGCTGGCGCAAGGCCTGATCGCGCGAGACCTGCGGCTCGACGACATGCAGGCCGCGATCGAGCGGCGGGCGCTCGCCCTCATCGCCGACCAAGGGCCTACCGACGAGGACCTGCGGCGCGCGGTCTCGACGTTCAAGCTCGCCATGAACCTGGAGCGCTGCGGAGATCTCGCCCGCAACATCGCGAAGCGGAGCCTTGTGCTCTCCGGTCAGGACCCGGTCCTGCACCTGATGCCCGCGATCGCCCGAATGGGCCGGTTGGTCGCTGCCCGCCTCCATACGGTGCTCGACGCCTACGCCGCCCAGGAGATGGACGCCGCCATGTCCGTCTGGCGGCGCGACGAAGAGGTGGACGAACATTACGAGAGCATCTTCCGCGAACTCCTGACCCTGATGGCCTCGGAGCCTGAGACCGTCGCTCCCGGCGCGCACCTGCTGTTCATCGCCAAGAACCTGGAGCGGATCGGCGACCACGCGACCAACATCGCCGAAATCCTGCACTTCCAGCTGACCGGCGAGGAGCTGAATCAGCCCCGTCCCAAGGTGAGCCTTCTCGAGGCCGAGGCGCCCCGACCCACGCTTGGAGACGCAGCGCCGTGAAACCCTATCTGCTGGTGATCGAGGACGAGGAGGCGCTCGCCACACTCCTCGACTACAACCTCGACAAGGAAGGCTTCCGCGTAGACCGCGCCGGCGACGGCGAGGAAGGGCTCCTGAAGATCGAGGAGGAGACGCCTGACCTCGTCCTGCTGGATTGGATGCTGCCGAAGGTCTCCGGCGTCGAGGTCTGCCGCCAGCTACGGGCGCGGCCTGAGACACGGCGGACGCCGATCCTCATGCTGACCGCCCGCGGCGAGGAGAGCGACAAGGTCCGCGGCCTCGACACCGGCGCCGACGACTATGTGGTCAAGCCATTCGCCATGAGCGAGCTCACCGCCCGGATCCGCGCGCTCCTCAGGCGGACCCGCCCGGAGCTTGTCGACGAACGGCTGGAGTACGGGGACATCGTCCTTGACCGCGCCTCCCGGCGCGTGATGCGCTCGGGCCGCAACGTCCATCTCGGCCCGACGGAGTTCCGGCTGCTCGATTTCCTGATGCAGCGCCCTGGGCGCGTGTTCAGTCGCGAGCGCCTGATGGACGCGGTGTGGGGCCCGAACACCTATGTCGAGCTCAGGACCGTGGACGTCCACGTCGGGCGCCTGCGCAAGGCGTTGCGCGAAGGCGGGGCGGCCGACCCCATCCGCACGGTCCGTTCGGCGGGCTACTCGCTCGACCACCAGGCCTGAACCGTCACGCCGGCGTCACCGATTCAGCTGCTAGCTCGCGCTGTCGGGAGACCGTCATGCCGCCCCTCTTTAGCTGCCGCACCGCCTTCATCTCCGACGTCCACCTCGGGACGCGCGGGTGTCAGGCCGACCGGCTCCTGGAGTTCATCCGGGTCCTGGATTGCGAGACGCTCTACCTCGTGGGCGACATCGTCGACGGCTGGAAGATGAAGTCCGGCTGGTATTGGCCGCAGGCGCACAACGACGTGGTCCAGAAGATCCTGCGGCTCGCGCGCAAGGGCGTCAGGGTCGTCTACATCCCCGGCAACCATGACGACCGGGTGCGCGACTTCTGCGGCGTGCATTTCGGCGGTCTCGTCGTGGCGCGCGATGCGATCCACGAGGCGGCGGACGGCCGCCGCTATCTGGTCACTCATGGCGACGAATTCGACGGGGTCATCCAGCACGCCAGGTGGCTGGCCTTCCTCGGCGACTGGGGATACCGCGCACTCCTAGGGGTAAACACTCACTTCAACCGCCTGCGCCATGCGCTCGGGCTCGGCTACTGGAGCCTTTCGGCCTACCTGAAGCATCGCGTGAAGAACGCGGTCCAGTTCATCGACAACTTCGAGGCGGCCATGGCCGAAGAGGCGCGGCGTCGCGGCGTCGACGGGGTGATCTGCGGTCACATCCATCATGCCGAGATCCGCCAGATCGCCGGCGTCACCTATGTCAACGACGGGGACTGGGTGGAGAGCTGCACCGCGGTGATCGAGGGCTTCGACGGCGCACTCGAGATCGTCCGTTGGCATGAGGCCCGCGCCGGCTATGCCGAGGCTGGCGTCACGCTCGCCGCGGAGGCGCTTGCCGCGTGAAAGTAAAGGCCGCGGCCCTTCGGGGGCCGCGGCCAGGATGCCCTGTGTACGGGGGGCTGGGTCTCGGACAGGGCGTTTCAGGCCGCCGCAGCGGGCTCCAGTTGCACGAGCGCGGCTCGGCCGCCGGGCGCCAGGGGGCGCGAGCGCAATCGGCCGCCCAGGCTGCCGTCGCGGAGGAATATGAGCACTTCGCAGCTCTCTCCCGCGCGGGCGAGCCGCTCGGCAAGCTGACGGGCGGCGCGCTCTGCGAGGGCTCCGCTCGCATAGATCACCGCCTTGTCCTGATCGTCGATCGAAAGCATCCAGCCGAAGTTGGCGGGGCGCACGGAAATGCTGCGGGTCATGGTGCTCTCCCGTTGGGGATCGGGATGGACGATAGGCGCCCCTTGTGTCGCCGCGATGACGAGAAAATTGCAGTCAGGGACCTTATGGCGCCGCTTCAAGGGCGGCCTCGCCACATATCGGGCGCCACTCCCTTGACCTGGCGCAAGGCGGGGGACCCCGCTCCTGTCTATGAGGCGCGCGTGCAACAGGCGATCGCAGGGGTGCGGTCGCCGGGCGGCTTACATCGAACTGTCACGCTAGCTTTGTAAGACGCCCCTGCGACGGCTCGCACCGGGCCGCGCTCGAAGGGGGTTTCAATGACCAAGAAGATGTCCCTGCTCGCGGGGGTGGCCGTGGGGGTCTTTCTCGCGGCCGGTACGGCGGCGCAGGCTGCGCCCAAGGCGCACAAGGTCCACAAGGCGCATCATGCGCACGCGATGAGCGCGGTCGAAGCCAAGCAGGCCGCCGAAATCGACCAGCTCAAGGCGCAGGTCGAGTCGCTCAGCGAGCGCCTGCTCGCCACGGAGCAGCAGCAGCAGCAGGTGCAGCAGCAGGCCGCCGCGGCCCAGGCCGCCGCCCAGACCGCGCAGCAGCAGGTCGCCAACGAGGTCCAGACGATCCCGGGCGTGGTGAACACCGAAGTGGCGCGGGCCGTGCCGAAGCCGAAGCCCAGCTGGGCCGACAACACCGCCGTCAGCGGCCGGATGTATTTCGACCTGACGAACCTGGAGCAGAAGAAGGACGGGGCCAAGGTCGCCCCCTCCGGCGTCGGCTTCGACATCAAGCGCTTCTACATCGGGATCGACCACAAGTTTAACGACACCTGGTCGGCCAATGTCACGACCGACGTGGCCTACGTCAGCAACGACGGCCTGACCCAGGTCTACATCAAGAAGGCTTATCTGCAGGCCAAGCTCTCCGACGCGGCGATCATCCGCTTCGGCTCGGCCGACATGCCCTGGATTCCGTTCGTGGAAGACCAGTACGGCTATCGCTTCGTCGAGAACACGCTGATCGACCGCACTCACTACGGCAACTCGGCCGACTGGGGCGTCTATGCCCTGGGCAACCTGCCGGGCGGCATCTTCAGCTACTCCGTCGCGGTGGTGAACGGCGCCGGCTACAAGAACCCGGTGCGCTCGAAGGGCATGGACATCGAAGGCCGCGTCAGCGCCAAGTTCGACAATGTGACCCTCGCGGTCGGCGGCTACTCGGGCAAGCTCGGCAAGGACGTCCAGGGCGGACCTGCAACCCCGCACACCGCCAACCGCTTCGACGCGCTCGCGGTCTACGCGACCAAGAGGTACCGCATCGGCGCCGAATATTTCGCCGCCGACAACTGGAACACCGTCTCCTCGACGCTCTCGGACAAGTCGGACGGCTATTCGCTGTTCGGCAACTTCAACTTCACGCCCGAAATCTCCGCCTTCGGACGCTGGGACTACGTGAAGCCGAGCAAGTCCCTCAACGGCAGCGAGAAGGACAACTACTTCAATGTCGGCGTGAACTGGGAGCCGGCGAAGATCGTCGACCTGGCGCTCGTCTACAAGCGCGACAAGGTCGACAACGGCCTGTTCTCGACGTCGAACGGCACGATCGGCGGCGTCAACCAGGGCGCCTACGACGAGATCGGTCTCTGGGGTCAGCTTCGCTGGTAGGAGAGCCGAAGCCAGCGAGACGGAGAGCCCCCGGCGACGGGGGCTCTTTTCGCATCCGCCTCCAGTGTGGTCGCCTCGGGTCCAGGGGTGTCCTCTGGCGGGGCGTCCGGCGTTGTGTCATCGAACCTTCGTAGAATTGTCACGGAACCGTCGTGCAGGGTCAGTAAGCCCTCACCCATCCGAGCCGCGGGAAACGGGAGACAGGAATGTTGAAAAAGCTGGTCGTTGTACTTGCCGCCACCGCGGCGCTTGCCGGCTGCAGCAAGGGGACGCAGACGCAGCAGGCGCAGGGTCCGCAGATCTCCGGCGCCGGCGCCACCTTCCCCGCGCCGCTCTACGCCAAGTGGGCGGAAGCCGCCAAGGCGGCGACTGGGCTCACCCTGAATTATCAGCCCATCGGCTCCGGCGGGGGCATCAAGCAGATCGAGGCGAACACCGTCGCGTTCGGCGCCTCCGACAAGCCGCTGAAGCCGGACGAGCTCGAGAAGAACGGGCTCATGCAGTTCCCGACCGTCATGGGCGGCGTAGTGCCCGTGGCCAACCTGCCGGGGGTCAGCGCAGGTCAACTGAAGATCACCGGGCCAGTGCTCGCCGATATCTATCTTGGCAAGGTCAAGAAGTGGACAGATCCGGAGATCGCCCAGATCAACCCGGGTCTGAAGCTGCCCAACCTGCCGATCACCGTGGTGCACCGCTCCGACGGCTCTGGGACCACGTTCCTCTTCACCAGCTACCTGTCGGCGGTGAGCCCTGCCTGGGGAACCGTCGGCGCCTCCGACAGCGTGAGCTGGCCGACCGGCCTCGGCGGCAAGGGCAATGACGGCGTGGCCGCCATGACCAAGCAGACGACGGGGGCCATCGGCTATGTCGAGTACGCCTACGCCAAGCAGAACGCGATGACCTACACGCTCCTGCAGAACAAGGACGGCAACTTCATCTCGCCGACCGCCGACAACTTCGCCGCGGCCGCCGCCGGCGCGGACTGGACGAAGGCGCCTGGCTTCTATCTGCTGCTCCTCAACCAGCCGGGCAAGAACGCGTGGCCGATCACTGGGGCCACCTTCATCCTGATGCACCGCCAGCAGACCAACGCCGCTCAGGCGAAGGCCGTGCTGTCCTTCTTCGACTGGGCCTACAAGAACGGCGACTCCCAGGCCCAGGCGCTGGATTACGTGCCGCTGCCGGGCAGCGTGAAGACGCTGATCCGCCAGAGCTGGTCCGGCATTGTCGGACCTGACGGCAAGCCCGTCTACACGCCGGGTTCCTGAGCGGGCTGGGCGGGGCAGGGGCGCTATGACCGCGGCCGGTCTTACGGTTGAACGCGCGCCCCGCCCCAGGGCGCGGGGCGCGGTGTTCGACCGGGCGTTCGAGTACGCCTGCTTCGCCGCCGCGACCCTGCTGCTGAGCGCGCTTGGCGGGTTGATCTTCAGCCTGGCGATCGGAGGCTGGCCGGCGTTCGCGAAGTTCGGTCCGGCCTTCTTCGTCCGCTCCACCTGGAACCCGGTGACGGAGGTCTACGGCGCCTCGGGCGCCATCGTGGGGACCCTCGTGAGTTCCGGGTTGGCGCTGCTGCTGGCCCTGCCACTGGCGATGGGCGTGGCGATCTTCCTGGTGGAGCTTTGCCCCGCCTCCTTGCGGCGGCCGATCGGCACCGCGGTCGAGCTTCTCGCCGGCATCCCGTCCATCGTCTACGGAATGTGGGGCCTGTTCGTCTTCGCGCCCTGGTTCGGCAGGCATATCGAGGTGCCGGCCATGACCGCTGCGCCCCCCGGCAGCCTATGGGAGACGCTGACCACCGGCGTGCCGAACGGGACGGGCATACTGGCTGCGTCGGTGATCCTGGCGATCATGATCCTTCCCTTCATCGCCGCCACCCTGCGCGAGCTGCTGCTCGCCATCCCGCCGGCGGTGCGCGAAAGCGCCTACGGACTGGGCTCCACGCGGTTCGAGGTGATCCGAAAGGTCAGCCTGCCCTATGTGCGGATCGGCGCGGTGGGCGCGATCATGCTGGGGCTGGGGCGGGCGCTTGGCGAGACCATGGCCGTGACCTTCATCATCGGCAACGCTCACGGCTTCCCCACCTCAATCTTCGCCTCCGGCGCGACCATCGCCTCCACCATCGCCAACGAATTCGCCGAGGCCACCAGCGACATGCACACGGCGGCGCTGATCGCGCTCGGGCTCGTGCTTTTCGTGATCACCTTCGCGGTCCTGGCTCTGGCCCGCCTGATGATCGCTCGGGAGGCCGCGCGATGAGCGCCGCGTCTCCGAGGTTCGGGCGCCGGGCCGCGAACGCGGCCTTCCTCGGCTTCTGCTGGGCGGCGACAGCCATAGCCCTGATGGCGCTCGTGGCGATCCTTTGGTCCCTGGTGAAGCAGGGCGTGGGCGGGTTGAACCTGAAGGTGTTCACGATGTCGACCCCCGCCCCGGACTCCGAGGGCGGCCTGCTGAACGCGATCCTCGGGTCCCTCATGATGTGCGTGCTGGCCATGACCGGCGCGGGCGTGGTCGGTGCGCTCGCCGGCACCTGGCTCTCGGAGTACGCCAAGGACAGCCGCTACGGGAAAGTCGTGCGCTTCGTGAACGACGTCCTGCTCTCGGCGCCCTCGATCCTCGTGGGCCTGTTCGTCTATGAAATCATGGTCGCCCCGATGAAGGGTTTCTCCGGCTACGCCGGCGCGCTGGCTCTGGCGCTCCTGGCGGTCCCGGTCATCGTGCGCACAACCGAGGACGTGCTTCGCCTGCAGCCGGTGGCGCTCCGCGAGGCGAGCATCGCGCTCGGCGCCCCCGTCTGGCGCACGACCCTGGCGGTGATCTGGAAGTCGGCCCGGGGCGGCATGATCACCGGCGCCCTGCTCGCCTTCGCCCGCATCAGCGGCGAGACCGCGCCCCTGCTGTTCACCGCCCTCAACAACCAGTTCCTGAACCTGAACCTCGCGCACCCCACCGCCAACCTGCCGGTGGTCATCTTCAACTTCGCCCTGTCGGCGCAGGACAACTGGCGCCGGCTCGCCTGGGTTGGCGCCATGCTGATCGCGCTCGCCGTGCTCGCCGTCACCATTATCGCCCGCCTTTCGACCCGGGAGCCGCAACGCTCATGACCGTGCAGACCCTCGAGGTCCCGGACACCAAGATCCTCACCCTGCCGCCGGAGGACGTGATCCTGCAGGTGAGGAACCTGGACTTCTACTACGGGGCCAAACAGGCCCTGTTCTCGGTCACCGCCGGGTTCAAGCGGAAGGCGGTCACCGCGCTCATCGGACCGTCGGGCTGCGGAAAGTCGACGCTGCTGCGCACGCTCAACCGCATGTACAGTCTCTATCCCGGCCAGCGCGCGGAGGGGCAGGTCCTGCTCGAGGGTGAGGACGTGCTGGCCCGCAGCGTGGACCTGGCCGCCCTGCGCGCCCGGGTGGGCATGGTGTTCCAGAAACCGACACCGTTCCCGATGTCGATCTTCGAGAACGTGGCCTACGGCGTGCGCCTGTACGAACGCCTCTCAAAAGCCGACATGGCGCAGCGGGTCGAGGAGAGCCTGCGCCGGGCCGCGCTCTGGGAGGAGGTCAAGGACAAGCTCAAGGACTCCGGTCTCGGCCTGTCCGGCGGCCAGCAGCAGCGGCTCTGCGTGGCGCGCGCGATCGCCGTCAGGCCGGAAGTGCTGCTCCTCGACGAGCCTGCCTCGGCTCTCGATCCGATCTCGACCGCCCGGCTCGAAGAGACGATCAGCGAGCTGAAGGCGGACTACACGGTGATCATCGTCACCCACAACATGAGCCAGGCCGCCCGCCTCTCAGACCATACCGGATTCATGTACCTGGGCCACATGGTGGAGTTCGGGGAAACGGACCAGGTCTTCACCAGCCCCGCGACCACGCGGGCCCGCGACTACATCACCGGCCGGTTCGGCTAGGGGAGCCGCCATGGAACACACCTACAGGGTCATCGACGAGGCGCTGAACGCGCTGCACGCCGAGGTTGCCGCCATGGGTGAGCTTGCGGTGGCGCAGCTCTCCGGCGCCGTCGACGCATTCCTGCGTCACGACCGCGACGCGGCCGCCCGCATCGCCTCGGGCGACCCACGACTCGACGAGATGGACGCCGGGATCGAGCGTCGCGCGGTGCGTTTCATCGCCCTTCACCAGCCGATGGCCGACGATCTGCGCGCGCCCATCGCGGCCATGAAGACGGCCATGAACCTCGAGCGGTGCGGCGACCTCGCCAAGAACATCGCCAAGCGTACGCCGCAGCTCTCCGGCGCGCCCGACGCCGAGATCGCCAGGGGCGTAGGTGAACTTGGCGCGCTTGTCGCCCGCCGCCTCGGCGAGGTGGTCGCGGCCTACAAGGCCTCCGACGCCGACGCCGCCAAGGACGTCTGGGAGAAGGACACCGAAATCGACGAACTGCACGAGAAGGTGTTCCGCCAGATCCTGGAGGAGATGTCCGGCCATCCGTCGCTGATCGAGGCCTCGACGCACCTGCTGTTCATCACCAAGAACCTGGAGCGGATCGGCGACCACGCGACGAACATCGCCGAGCTCGTCTGTTACGAGGCGACGGGCGGGGAATTGTCGGACAGGCCGAAGGCGAGCTAGGCCATCGTCTCGCGCGGCAGGGCGCGGATGACGGCGGTGGCCTCGTCGACGATCTCGCGGATCACCTCCGCCGCGGGCATGACGGCTTTCACCCCGCTCACGCCCTGGCCGCACCAGAGAGAGAGCGCGTCGATGTCGCCCGTGGCGTCTGCCCCGGGCGTCGTGGAGGCGTAGCGCGGAATGGCTCCCCGAGGCGTGCGCGCCACCGGCTCGCCCTCGCCCGGGCGGGCCCCGGTGTCCGGGCGTCCGGCGGCTTCCCACGCGTCGAACGTGGGGTTGCGCAGCACGCGGTGAGGCGCGTCGGGCCAGCCCACGTCGAAAAGGCGGGTATGCACGGTGGAGGCTTCGTCGGCTTGCAGAAGCCGCTCGCGGTATCGCGCATGGACGCCCGCTTCGGGGGTGGCGAGGAACCTCGTTCCGATCCAGGCGCCGGCCGCGCCCAGCGCAAGCACCGCGGCGAGCGCTCGTCCGTCGGAGATTCCGCCGGCGGCGATGACTGGCGTCGGCGAAACCGCCTCGACCACCGCGCGGACCAGCGGCAGGGTGGCCACGGCCCCCAGCACATGGCCCCCGGCCTCCCAGCCCTGGGCGACGACCATGTCGACGCCGGCTTCGATGTCGGCCCCGGCCTGGGCTGCGCTGCCCACCGTCGAGAGCACGACGGCTCCGGCCGCGTGGCATGCGCCGACATAGGGCGCAGGATCTCCCCAGAAGAACGAGACGGCGGCGACCTTCTCCTCCAGGCAGATGGCCAGGCGCTCGTCCTGCGGAAAGGCCAGCACGAGGTTGACCCCGAACGGCCGGTCGGTGAGCGCGCGTGTCGCCCGGATCGCAGCGCGCGCCGCCTCGGGCGGATGCCAGGACAAGGCCAGCATCCCGAGCGCGCCGGCATTGCTGACGGCGGCGGCGAGCGCCGGCGGACTGGCTCCCCCCATCGGCGCCTGGACGATGGGCGCGCGCAGGCCCAGCCGCTCGGTCAACGCGGTGCGCATGCCAGGTCTCAGGCCGGCTCGAAGAGCCGGGCGGCGTCCAGAAAGCTCGTCAGGGCCGCGTTGAACGCGGCCGGGTTGTCGATGTTCGCGGCATGGCCGGCGTTGGGGATCACGGCCTTCTTCGCGCCCGGGATCTTCGCGGCCATGTACTCGGACGCTGCGAGGAAGGGGGTGTCGTTCTCGCCCACGATGACAATCGCGGGGACGCCGATGTGGGGCAGGCTCTCGATGACGCGCGCGTCGCGCTGGGTGAGCATGCCGCGCGCCGCGCGGGCCAGGCCGGTCGCGTCGCGATGACGGGCCGCACGTACCTCGGCGCTGCCGCGGGAGAGGTCGGGCAGGCCCTCGCTCTCGTAGCGTTCGGCGCGCTGGATGGCGTTGGCGTTCCAGCCCTGCCGGGCCTGGTCGTTCCGATATCCCGGGCCGGTGTCGATGATCAGCAACGCCCGCGTACGCTCCGGGTGCGCACGGTGAAAGGCCAGGCTCATGTAGCCGCCGAGTGAGAGGCCGCCGATCACGGCGCGCTCGGCGCCGACCGTGTCGAGCAGGGCCGCCATGTCGGCCACGGTCGCCTGCTCGGAGTAGGCGCCCTGATCGGCGGGGTAGTCGCTGCGGCCGTGCCCGCGCATGTCCCAGGTCACGACGGTGAACCGGTCCTTCAGCGCCGCGACCTGGCCTTGCCACATCTCGCCCGTCGCCGAGAAGCCGTGGGTCAGCAGGATCACCGGACCGTGTCCCGCGACGTCGTAGTGGATCCGCACCCCATTTCGATCAAGCGTCGGCATGGTGTCCTCCAGAGGCCGTTCTTCGACCCTGGCCTCAGCATGACTCAGGCCGGGAACCGCCGCCAGCCTGGGCGCCGGGCGGTTGGGTCTGCGGAGGGCGCGCCGATCGCGCTGTGACCGCGGTCACTGCGGGAGCGCCGCGCCACAGCTTGGCTTCGATCAGGTCTGCGGCGATCCGCGTGTGGAGAGTCGGCGGGCGAGGAGGAGTGAGGAGCGTTGTCCCTTGCGCTGTTGGCCTTTCTGCTCGTGGCCGTCCATGGCGTCTGTGACTTCGCCCTGCAGCCCGAGGCTATGGTCTTGGGGAAGAACCGCCACGCCGATCCCGATCCGGAGCGCCAGCCGCGGTGGTATTACTGGCTGTCCGCGCACGGCCTGACGCACGGCCTGGCCGTCTCCCTGGTCCTGATGCTGGCGGGCTTCCCGCAACTGTGGTGGCTGGGCCTGGTCGAGGCGGCGAGCCACGCCGCAATCGACGACCTGAAATGCGCCGGGCGGATCAGCCTGCCGGCCGACCAGGCGCTTCATTACGCGTGCAAGGCGCTCTGGATCGCGGCCGCCGCGGCCGCGCGGTAGTGGATCAGCCCGCGCGACGCAGCCGCAGCGACGGCTGAGAAACACCCGCGGCGCGGGTCACCGCCGCGATCAGTCCCTGCACCATCACGGGCTTTGGCACGAAGCCTGAGAACCCCAGCGCCAGGTATTCGGCCGGCTCGCGCGAGAGGATGTCTGCCGTGAGGGCGATGACCGGCGTGTCCCGCTCGGGGCCCGCGCGTTCCCGAATCCGCTTCATCGCCTCGATGCCGCTCATCTCGGGCATGTGGATGTCCATCAGCACCACATCGAAGGCCTGGCGTCCCATCTGCTCGATCGCCTCAGCGCCGCTCAGCGCCTTGACCGCGCGGTGACCGAAGGCGGTCAGAATCTCTTCCACGACACGAAGGTTCACCGGGTCGTCGTCGACGTGCAGGACAGTCAGCGGCCGCTCAGGCTTGGAATTGAACTCAGACACGAATTGATACTCCGCCCACCCAGCTGCGACCGCCGAGGCTGCGGACGCTGCGTCTTTCAACCTGAACGTGGCGCCAGTTCGCTAAGGTAAGGCTGACAAGTAGGCCTAATCGCCGGTTAATGCGCCCTGCCACCGAGCCGAACGCCCCGGAATGGGGCTTCGGCAGGGTTAAGCCTCATCCGCTCTCCGCGATCACCTGTCCTCCGCGCCGCAGCACGACACGCCGTCCCAGGTGCTCGGTCCGGGCGGCCGCGAAGATTGCGCGGGCGACCAATATGCTGGACGCCCGTCCGATCACCCGTTCCGCCGCGGTCCGCGGCAGGTTCCAGAGCTCGATCACGTAAGCCAGGCCATTGGTGGTCCCCGCCGATGCGCTCAGCGGCACCAACTTGGACTCGTCTTCACCTTCGATCATGCGGCTGACCCGGAGCGATCAGTGAGTCTTGCCGGTCCAGCGGCTGATCACCGTGCCCTTGTGGCGGAGGGTGATCGCGCGCCCGGGATATTCCCGGGTGGCCGCGAAGTAGGCGGCGTACCCGATCGACGGGCTTATGCTGACGGCGACGACGTGTTCGACGAACTGGCCGCCGTCGTCCCAGACCTCGACCTTGTAGGGCAGGTCCTCGCGTTCCAGCGGGAACTCACTGGCGCCCATAGGCGTTTTAGGCGCTTCGTCAGGCGGCTCTCCGGGGGGATGAAGCTCGTGTACGCCAGGAACCATACGCTTTTCCTCGACCAACGTCGTACATCTTTGGCGCGAGCCAAGATTGTGTCAATTCGCGCTCGAGTAGTTGCTCCCGAAACTTCAGCTCTCTAAGGAAGTTGCAGGGGCGCATATGAAATTGGCGGCGATTGAGCGATGACCGAGCTTCAGCATAACGCGCTCGCGCTGCAGTTCCTCTTGGAGTCGGTCAGCGACTACGCGATCTACATGCTGGATCCCGACGGTCGCATCGTAACCTGGAACCCGGGCGCCGAGCACCTCAAGGGCTATTCCTTCTCCGAGATCGAGGGGCAGTCGTTCGAACGGTTCTTCACGCTGGAGGATCGTCGCGCCGGACTGCCCGGGAAGCTGCTCGAGCGCGCCCGCGCCGAGGGCAAGGTCCAGAGCGAGGGCTGGCGCATGCGCAAGGACGGCACTCGCTTCTGGGCGGTGGCCGCCCTCCACGCCGTGAAGGACGACTCCGGCCGACTGATCGGGTTCGCCAAGATCACCCGCGACATGACTGCGGAACGGGAAGCCCAACTGGCGGTGGCCGAAAGCGAGCAGCGCTTCCGTCTGCTTGTCGAAGGCGTGATCGATTACGCGATCTACATGCTCGATGTGAACGGCTCGATCACCAACTGGAACCGCGGCGCCGAGCGCATCAAGGGCTACAAGTCCGACGAGGTCCTCGGCCGCCACTTCAGCATCTTCTACACGCCCGAGGACCGCCAGGCCGGCCTGCCTGCGCGCGCCATGGCGACGGCGCTTGCGACGGGGCGCTACGAGACGGAAGGCTGGCGGGTGCGCAAGGACGGCACGCGCTTCTGGGCGCTCGCCGTTCTCGATCCGATCTACGACGAGAGCGGCCGGCACATTGGCTTCGCCAAGGTCACCCGCGATATTTCGGAGCGGAAGGCCGCAGAGAAGGCGCTGATCGAGAGCGAGCGGCAGTTCCGCCTGCTGGTCTCGGGCGTGGTCGACTACGCGCTTTTCATGCTGGACCCCAACGGCATCGTCACCAACTGGAACGCCGGCGCCCAGCACATCAAGGGTTACAAGGCGGAGGAGATCGTCGGACAGCACTTCTCGCGCTTCTATACGGAGGTCGAGCGCGCAGCGGGCGTTCCCATGCGCGCTTTGCAGACGGCTACCGATACAGGCCGTTACGAGGCCGAGGGATGGCGGGTGCGAAAGGACGGCTCGCTCTTCTGGGCGAGCGTCGTCCTGGATGCCATCCGCGACGAGGATGGAAGGCTCGTCGGCTTCGCAAAGATCACCCGCGACGTCACGGACAAGCGCAACGCCCAGCTCCAACTCCAGCGCGCCCAAGACCAGCTCGCCCAGGCCCAGAAAATGGAGGCGCTCGGCCAGCTCACGGGAGGCGTCGCCCACGACTTCAACAATCTCCTGATGGTGGTGAGCGGACAGGCGCAATTGCTTCGTCGGCGACTTGCCGAGGATTCGAAGGCCCTGAAGGCGCTGGACGCGATCGAAGCTTCCGCGCGCCGTGGCGAAGACCTGACCCGGCATCTGCTGTCCTTTGCGCGCCGCCAGCGGCTTCGTCCGGCGCCGCTCGCGCTCAACCAGAACGCCAGCAGTCTCAAGGAGCTGTTGTCGGCAAGCCTTCCCAAGGATGTCCAGCTGGTGCTGGACATGCCGCGAAAGCTCTGGCCGGTCGATGTGGACCAGAGCGAGTTGGAGCTGGCGCTCCTCAATCTCACCGTGAACGCCCGCGATGCGATGCCGAATGGCGGTGTGCTCACGATCTCGGCGGAAAACGCGACGCTGTCCGATGAGGGCGACGCCCCCACTGATCTTCGGGGTGACTTCGTCGCGGTCAGCCTCAGCGACACCGGGGTGGGGATCCCGCCCGATATCCTGAGCCGGATTTTCGATCCTTTCTTTACGACCAAGGATGTCAGCAAGGGCACGGGGCTCGGACTTTCACAGGTGTATGGTTTCGTTCAGCAGTCCGGCGGCCGCGTGGGGGTCGAGAGCGAGCTTGGACGGGGGACCAGGTTCACGCTCTATCTGCCGCGGGCGCGCGAAGCGCCCAGGGCGGCGGAGCCCTTGCCCGACACCATCGTCGCAGCGCCGGGCGCCCGCATCCTCGTCGTCGAGGATAATCCCGAGGTCGCCGACGTGGCCGCCGGCATGCTGGAACAGCTCGGCCATAACGTGCAGGTCGTCAGCAACGCCGGCGCGGCGTTGGCTGCGATCGCGGAAGGCGATCGGCCGGATCTCGTGTTCAGCGACATCGTCATGGCCGGGGAGATGGATGGGGTGGCGCTCGCCCGCGGGCTGCGCGAAAAGGCGCCGGGGCTGCCGGTGCTTCTCGCCACCGGCTACAGCCAGGCCGCCGAACGCATCGGCGACGAATTTCCGATCCTGCGCAAGCCATACAGGCTCGAGGATCTGAACCAGGCGCTGAACGCCGCGATGGCTCAGGCGCACGACGGCAAGCTTGTCCGCATCGACACCGCCCGCCGGGCGCGCGCAAGCCGCAGGGATGGTTCGGCCTAGCTCACGCGGCTTTGATGGAGGCTCGCACAGGCGTGCGAAACCCCCGCGCCGACTTTCTGTTAGAGTGGCTGGGAGGCGCTGTCCCACCGGCGAACGGGAGGGTGACACCATGGATAACTACTGGCTGCGCGCGCTGGAAGCGGCGGAAGCCGCCGAGGAGACGGCAAGGCGCCTGCGCCAGCGCTATGGCAGCGATGCCGAGGCGCATCTTAAGGACGAGGCTCCGCGCTGGAGATCCGCAACGAAGCCTCCGCCGCGGCTGGACGACGTGCGCCGCGCCCTCAGATGGACCTAGGGCCCGACGGCTCGAAGCTCGCGATCAGGAGCTGGAGGTCCACTTCGTCGACCAGGCCCGAGGCCTCTGTGATCGAGATCCACAGCTTGTCCCGGACCTCGCGTTCCGGCCAGTCGGAATGCTCGTGGAGCACCTCGAGCGCATAGACCGCGACATTCACGCTCTGGATCCGGCCGCTTTTCATCACCTTGTCGTAGCGGTACTCACCCAGCGGATCCTCGGTCACGCGGCCCGCGACGCCGGTCTCCTCCAGCGCCTCCCGGGCGGCGGCGATGGTCGGCGGCTCGCCCTTGCGCCCCCAGCCCTTGGGAATGACCCAGCGGCGGGTCTCGCGCGAGGTGATGAGCAGAACCTCCACCCCGCCTTCGAAGCGGCGCCACGGGAGCGCCGCATACTGCCGACGTGTCCCGCGGCGCGCCTTGGCCATCGTCAGCGCCTCCTTCGACGGGGCCCCGTCGTCCGGCGGCGGTGGTCGAATCGTGACGGTCCCGTGACATCCAGCGGTAGGACCGGGCGTCGGTGCTGTAAACGACGATCGCAGCTTGGCGCTGACCGGGGCGGGGGGGACCGGCTCAACTGCTGGAGAGAGGGGCTCGTAATGACGTTGAGCCGGTCCGTCCGGGATCGGCTGGGGGCGACCGCTCCCGGACCGCGCAAGAACATGATCCGCTTGTGTCGAGTTCCAGACCTTAGCGAATGATCAGAGCTCGTGGCGTCCACCATCGCCGATCCAACTGTCGACGACGTCGTCCAGGACGGTAAGCGGAACCGGACCGGTCTCGAGAAGCAGGTCATCGAACTTGCGCAAGTCGTACGCTGAGCCGAGCGTGGCCCTGGCCTTGTCTCGCAGCCTGTTGATCTCCGTGTGTCCCACCTTGTAGCCGCAGGCTTGGCCGGGGCTCGCGCAATAGCGGTCGATCTCGCTGGTCATGGCGTCGCGCGTGCGCCCCGTAGCGTCCATCGCCCACTTGATGGCCTGCTCGCGGCTCCAGCGCTTGGCGTGCAATCCAGTGTCGACCACGAGGCGGACGGCGCGGAACTGCTGGGCCTGCAAATAACCCAGTCGGCCCGCCCAATCGTGGTCGTACATGCCGATCTCGTCCGCGAGTTGTTCGGCGTAGAGGGCATAGCCTTCCACATAGGCGTTGAACCCCGACAGCAGCACGCGGACGAGCGGCAGTCGGCCGGTCTCGGTCAGGTAGGCGCCCTGCCAGGCGTGGCCGGGGATGCCTTCGTGGAAAGTCAGGGTCGGCAGCGAGAACTTCGGCCAGTTCGAGGTGGTCTTGAGGTTGATGTAGTAGATCGAAGGCCGCGAACCATCGAGGGAGCCGAAGTTCATGTAGCCTTGGCCTGCCCCGTCCTGGATCTCCACCGGCACGCGCTTGACCAGGATCGGAGCCTTCAGCTTCAGGTCGAAGGCGCGCGACAGCCTCGGTCGCACCGAGGCGATCAGCTGATTGAGGTAGGAGAGGATCTGGGCGCGGCCGGCGTCGGTATCGGGGAACAGGAAGCGTGGATCCTTTCCGAGCGCGGCCATCCGCGCGCCGACTGAGCCTTTCGCGAGCCCGTGCGATTTGAGGAGCCCGTCCATCCGGGCCTCGATTGCACGGTTCTGCTCCAGCCCCATCTGGTGGATTTGATCAGCCGTGAGGCTTGTCGTCGTGCCGGCCTTCAGCAGCCATGCGTAATAGGGCTCGCCGTCCGAGAAGCGCCAGACGCCCGCTTCCTGGCCGCTGTGCGGCTGCAACGCCTTCAGTGCATCGAGCTGGCGGGCCAGGGCGGGATAGACCTCCGACTCGACGATGTTCTGGGCGCGCTCCCCGTAGGCGCCGCCGATCCGGTGCTGCGCCGTGCGCCGGGCGAGCGACAGCGCCAGCCGCGACTGGGCCGGCGACACCTTCAGCATCGCTTGCTGCTGGCCGATGGTGTTGGCGAGGATGAAGTCGGGCGGGACGACGCCCTTGCCCGCATCGGCGATCATCCGCTCGGTCTCGCCGGCCAGGTTGCGCGCCAGGTCGTGCAGCCGCGCGAGGTAGGCGTCCGCGTCGTCGGCCGTCTCCACCCGGTGCTGTGTGTCCAGGAAGTCGGGCGCCGAGGAGTAGGATCCGGACTGCTGACTGACGACATAGGGCCCGGCGTTCTCGTTCATGGCGTCGCCGAGGGTGTTCGCGCCGAAGTCGAACGGCCGCGCCTCGGCTCCAAGCTGAAGGGCGTAGGCCACGGTCTGCTTGTGGAGCTTCGCCCTCGGGGAGAGGCCGGTGTCCGGAAACGCCGTGAGCGACTTCAGTTGGTCCGCGCAGAACGTAGCCTGCTGGCGGTGGGCGCTCGGGGAAGCGTCGGAGAGCTCGAACATCAGGCCCGCCCTGGCGCCCTTGTCGAGTCCGTAGCTCGTCGCCGCCTCGGGCCAAAGGGTGAGCAGGGAGCCGGCGAGCATGTCCAGATGCGCGGCGAACGCCTTGTCCGCTGGTGTTTCCGCCGGAGCTTCGCCTGCGCTGTCGCGGGACTTGGGGGCGGCGGCCAGCAGGCCCGCAGCCGCGCCGGACAGGAGAAGGTGCCTACGGTCGAGCTTCATGAGGGGACCGTAGGCCGCGCCGGCTCGTTGCGGCAATACCGCCCGCCGGCGCCTCCCGACCACAGCTCGATCCCGGAGCGCAGCCGTCCGGGGGCCGTCAGGCGGCCTGCAGCGGCGGCTTGAAGATGCCGGCGGGCGAGAGGGTGAAGACCTCGACGCCCGCCTCGGTCACGCCCACGGAATGCTCGCACTGGGCCGAGAGCGACTTGTCCCTCGTCACGGCCGTCCAGCCGTCGGAAAGCAGCTTCACCGGGTACTTTCCCAGGTTCACCATCGGCTCGATCGTGAAGAACATGCCCGGGCGCAACAGCTCGCCCGTGCCGGGCTGGCCAAAGTGCAGGATGTTCGGCGCGTCGTGGAACACCCGACCCACGCCGTGACCGCAGAAGTCGCGCACCACCGAACAGCGCATGCTCTCGACGTAGGTCTGGATGGCGTGGCCGATGTCGCCGGTGCGCGCGCCCGGCTTCACCGCCGCAAGGCCCCGCTCGAGGCCTTCGTAGGTCACGTCCACCAGCCGCTTCGCCCGAGGCGCGATCTGGCCCACGCCATACATGCGGCTCGTGTCGCCATGCCAGCCGTCAACGATCACGGTGACGTCTATGTTGACGATGTCGCCCTCGCGCAGCACCCGCTCGCCGGGGATGCCATGGCAGACGATATGGTTGGGGCTGATGCAGACGGTCTTGGTGTATCCACGGTAGCCGAGGCAGGCGGGCAGGGCGCCGTGATCGAGAATGAACTCGCGCGCCAGCCGGTCGAGATCCTCCGTCACCGCGCCCGGGACGACGTGCGGCGTCAGCATGTCGAGGCACTCGGCCCCGAGCTTTCCCGCCTTGCGCATGCCCTCGAAGTCCTCGGCGGAATGGATCTTGATCTGGCCGGTGCGATAGTCGCCGTCGAGAGCGTCTGTGGATGACATGAGATGTTCCGGCCCATCAGCGTGGGCCGCTCCTTGGATCGAGACTATGTCGCAATGCTTACGCGGAAGTTCAACGCCTGAAGGGCTTCACTAGGGCTGCGGCGCATCGCGCCATGGCAGCCGGCCGCTGATCCGGACGCTGTCCGTGCTGATCGCGCACCCGTAGACCAACACCTCGACGCCGCGGCCGGCGACCGCCGCCAGGGTCTCGGCGAACTTGCGGTCGCAGTCGGCCGCAGCGGCGAACCGGTCGCAATCCGTGCGCTGGACGATGAACAGGAGCACCGCCCGGTCGCCCGCCTGCTTCATCGCGGCAAGCTCGTTGAGATGCCGGGTCGAGCGCGCCGCGACGCAGTCGGGAAATTCGGCGAGCGAGCCCTCCCGGCGCAGATGGACGTTCTTCACCTCGACCCAAGCGTTCGGCCGCGCATCGTCCTGCAGCAGGAAGTCGACCCGGCTGTTCTCGCCGTAGCGCACCTCGCGCCGATGCGTCCGATAACCGGCGAGCTCCGGGATCGCCCCGGCCGCAAGCGCCTCGGCCACGAGGCGATTGGGATGCATCGTGTTGAGGCCCACGAGTCCGCCGTCGGCCTCGATCAGTTCGAGCGTATGGGCGAGCTTCCGTTTCGGATCGTCCGACTTCGACAGCCAGCAGGTCAGGCCCGGCGTGTTCAGGCCCAGCATGGCGCCAGGGTTCGGACAGTGCGCCGTCAGCGCGGTCCCGTCGTCGAGCACGACGTCGGCGAAGAATCGTTTGTAACGGGCGACCAGGCGGCCGCGGACGAGCGGTTGCGGGAAGTCCATGAGGGGCGCTAGTCGAAGGGGGCGGTGGCTTCATCTAGGGCAGGGAACGAAGGATGGCGAGCGTGGGCGTGAACGGGGCGCACGAGCGGGTCAGCGCCGCGGTGTTGATCATCGGCGACGAGATCCTTTCTGGGCGCACCCAGGACACCAACCTGCGCGACATCGCCCGCTATCTGGGGACGTTCGGCGTCGATGTGGCCGAGGCCCGCGTCGCGCCGGACATCATCGAGGAGATCGTGGCGGCCCTGAATGCGCTCCGCGCCCGCTACGACTACGTGATCACGACCGGCGGCATCGGTCCCACCCACGACGACATCACCGCCGACGCGGTGGCGGCGGCCTTCGACACCGAGCTCTACGAGCACCCCGAGATCCTCGCGATGATGCAGGCCCGCTGGGGTGGCGAGCTTAACGCCGCGCGCCGTCGGATGGCACGCGTTCCCATTGGGGGCGAGTTGGTCAAGAACCCGGTGCAGGGGCCGCCCGGCTTCGCCATCGGCAACGTCTTCGTGCTCGCGGGCGTGCCCCAGATCATGCGCGGCATGCTCGAGGACGTGGGGCCGAGGCTCAGGACCGGTGCGGTCACCATCTCGCGCACGGTGCGGGTCGAGGGCACGGGCGAGGGAGCTATCGCGGCGCCGCTCGAGGCGGTGGCGAAGGCCCATCCGGCCATGTCGCTGGGCAGCTATCCCTTCTTCGGTCCGGAGGGCTACGGCTCCAATCTTGTCCTGCGCGGCCGTGACGCTGCGGAAGTCGCCGCGACGATCGCCGAGCTTATCGCGGCTCTGACGGCCGCCGGGATCGCAAACGTCAGTGAGGTTTCCCCATCCTGAGGGCCGTGGGATTTGTGCCCCGGCAGCGTATCGCCTAGGCTTCGTCCAACGATGTTTTCGCTGGGACCGATTTCATGATTGCCGCAATGTTCGCCGCGGCGGCGCTGCTGGCGGGCGGGTCGCCCGCGGCCGGCGCGCCCGCCGCGACCACGACAGCCGATGCAAGGCCCGCTCCTAAGGCAAAGACCAACGACCTTGTCTGCCGCAAGGAGGCCCTGCTCGGGAGCAACATTCCGCAGAAGGTCTGCTACAGCCGGTCGGAAGATGCGGCCAACCGCCAGGAGAGCCGCATGACGCTCGAGCGCATGCAGGCCATGAGCCGGCCGCCTGGCGGTCACTGACCCACGGGCGGACGCCCACTCTGGGTCATTCCGCAGATTTGTAACGGTGCGCCAGCTATCGTAGAGGTAGATTGGCTTATTTGGGGGCTGCAACATGCTTATCGTGATGCTCGCGGCGACCGCGCTGCTCGCCGGGGGGACGCCGGCCGCGGCTTCGGCTCCCGGCGCGCAGGTCGTCGTCGCGCAGTCGGCGAAGTCCGACCAGAACGACATCGTCTGCCACAAGGAATATCCGACCGGCAGCAACATCCCGACCAACGTCTGCCGTAGCAAGGCCGAGGAGGCCGCGGCCCGCGAAGAAGCGCGCAAGCAGCTCGAAAAGATGCAGCTCGCCACGCCCCGCCCGCCGGGGGGATAATGTCCGGCCCCCGCCCCCTTGGACAGCTTGTCCGTCGGGCGGTCCTGCCAAGGAGCTGATCGCCCGGTTCGGTCGCGTTTGCCTGCGCGTCGCCTCCACCCCTCAGAGAGGGTCGGTTGTGGCTTGGCGGAAAACGCGGTTACCTCGCGCCAGACGGCGCGGAGCGGGTGATGGAGCGGCCGCTTGAGGGATTGAAGATCCTCGAGGCCTCGGGCGAGGTCGCGGTGCGCTATTGCGGGCGGCTCTTCGCACAACTCGGGGCTGACGTTGCGACCGCCGGCCAGCGCGGCGACGCCCACATCGGTTACGCCGGCGAGCTCGGCCGGGCCTACGGCCGCTGGCTGGATCAGGGAAAGCGTGAGGTGGCGCCCGAGGACCCGTGGTCGGGCTTCGACCTGGTTGTTGCGGGTCAGGACCAGCCCGCGGTCGCCGCGGCGCGCGTCAGACTGGCGCGCGCTCCGGACCCTCCGGCGCTGCTGGCGCTCACCTGGTTCGGCTCCGAGGGACCCTGCGCCGGCTGGCGCGGAACCGATGAGCTGATCTCTGCTCTCGCGGGCCTGGCCTACGCCTTCGGGCCCATCGAGGGCCCTCCGACGCTCGCGCAGGGCCACGGACCACAGCTGACGGCGGGACTGGTGGCCTTCAACGCCGCCGTGGCCGCGCTCCTGGCGCCTCGGCCGGTCAGGCCCTCGCGGATCGACGTGAATGTTTTCGAGTCCGCCATGTGCTTCACCGAGACCGGCGCCATGAGCGCGCGCGTCGATGGCGTGATCTCGCATCGCTGGGGCGTGAACCGGTTCGCGCCCACCTACCCCGGAACCAGCTACCGCACCGCGGACGGCTGGGCCGGCGTAACGGCCCTGATCCCGGCGCAGTGGCGCGCGCTGGCCCAAATCGCCGGACTGCCGGAACTGGCTGAGGACCCGCGTTTCGCCACGACCGTCGACCGGCTGCTCCTGGCCGACGAGGTGGACGAGATCCTCGCGCCTATCTTCCTGACCAGGACGACAGACGAATGGGTCGCGCTCGGCGCCCGCCACCGCGTTCCGATCGCCCCGATGCCGCACCCCGGCGAACTGCCCCAGGTCGGCCACTGGCGCGCCAGAGGAAGCTTCGCCCCGTTCGACGGGTCCGAGGTCCTGGCGCCTACGCTGCCGTTCAGGATGGGCTTCGATCATGTCACCTCCGCCCGTTCCGTGGCCGGGCCGAACGGGCCTCTGGGCGGACTGAAGGTCGTCGATTTCGGGATGGGCTGGGCGGGCCCGCTCTGCGGCCGCACCCTGGCCGACCTCGGCGCGGAGGTGATCAAGATCGAGTCGGAAACCCATCCCGACTGGTGGCGTGGCTGGGAAGCTGACGAAGGCGGCGATCCGCCCCTCATCGAGCTGAAGCACAACTTTTTCTGCGTGAACCGAAACAAGCGCGGCGTGGCCCTGGATCTCGCCACGTCGGACGGCCAGTCCGCTGCCAGGGCGCTGATCGCCCAGGCCGACGTGGTGATCGAGAACTATGCCGCCGGCGTGATGGACAAGCTGGGCCTGGGCCAGGCCGAGCAGCGCCGCATCCGACCCGGGCTGATCAGCGTCTCCATGGGGGCGTTCGGCTCCGACGGGCCGCTGTCGGGGACGCGTGCCTACGGTTCGACCGTCGAGCAGGCCTCGGGCCTTCCCTACATGAACGGTGAGGCGGACTGGGCGCCCTGTCTGCAGCACGTGGCTTATGGAGACCCTCTGGCGGGGCTGTTCGCGGCGGCGGCCATCCTGGCTGCGCTTCACGGCCGGCGTCGGCTCGGCGGGGCCGAGATCGACCTCGCGCAGACCGCCTGCCTGTTCCAGTTCGGCGCCGATGCGATCATCGCCGAGCAGATCACGGGCCAACCCGTCCCCCGCACCGGCAATCGCCGCGCGCGGATGGCGCCTGTCTGCGTCACGCCTTGCGGCGGCGACGACGAGTGGCTCGCCATCGCCGTCGACGGCGAAGCGGCCTGGGTGGGCCTGTGCCGCGCCCTTGGCCGCCGTGATTGGGCCGCCGACCCGAGGCTGGCGACCCTGGCCGGCCGCGCGGCTGCGGCCGAGGCCATCGAAGGCGAGATCATTGCCTGGACCATCGTGCGCGAGGGGCGCGCCGCAGCGGCCGAGCTGCAGGCCTTTGGTGTCCCGGCCGCGGCGGTCCAGCGGTCCTCCGACCTCACCTACGATCCGCAGCTCGTCGCTGGCGGCTTCTGGGACTGGATGGAGCGCCGTTACGTCGGCCGCCACATGATGGCCGCCGCGCCCTTCGCCTACGACGGCCGTCGCCCGGCGCTCCGGCTGCCCGCTCCAACCCTCGGAGAACACACAGCTGAGGTCCTCGGCCGCATGAAGGTGGACGTGCGCGCCTGATCCCTAGAGTCCCTCCAGGCCCTTGTTCCCGAGGATCTGCACCACAACCCTGCGGTTCTTCGCGCGACCTTCGGAGGTCTCGCTCGCGCCCATCTGATGGGCCTCGCCCATGGCGTTCTGCGCGAGCACCCGATAGGGCTGGATGCCGCAATACTTCTGCAGGTACCGGATCACCGCGTTGGCGCGGCGCCCGCTGAGCGCCTGGTTCGCCGCGGAGCTGCCTGTGGTGTCGGCGTAGCCGATGACCCCGATCAGGTAGCCCTTGATCGCCTTGGCCTGCTGAGCGAGCCCCTTCAGCTGCGCCTTGCCTTCCTTCGAGATCGTCGCGCTCCCCGTCTGGAAGAGGATCGTCGCCGATCCCTTCTCGACGTACTGGTTCGCCTCGGCGAGCCGCCGCCGCATCTCTTCGTTCTGCGCCTCGAGTTCAGCCGCCTTTTCCTTGACCCGCGCCTTTGCCTGGGCGGTGCCGGCCTCGACCTGACGCGCGGTCTTGAGATCGCTGGCCTTGAAGGTCACGCGCGTGGCCTCGATCTGCTCGCTGTTGTGCGTCGGCTCGACCGTGACCGGGAGGCCGTCCAACAGGTCGGTGACGGCCAGTTGGCTTTGCCGGATTCCCAGCGCGCCCTCGGTCGCCACCACCTTGGTGTGCTCGGTCAAAGCGACCGTCGTTTCCGAACCATCGTTGTTGCGGACGATCATGTTCGGGCCGTCGCGACCGATGATCATGCCGTGGAGGGTGGGCCCTTGCGCGGCCGCGATCTGCGGAAGAGCCAGGATCATCGCCAGCGCAGCGAAGAACGCCGCCAGGCCGCGCCCGCGCATTTTTAGTGCAGCCGTCATTTCGCCCTCGAAGCTGCGCGGCGCGCCTTCCGGGCGCACGGCGCTCCGGACGATGTTCCCGCGCCCCTGGACCTTGCCCCATCCGGCGCCGACCCGAGGCCCGGGCCGGCGCCGACCTGAGGCGGGCCCTCAGCGCCCGGCGAACACCGGCTCGCGCTTCTCCACGAACGCCCGCGCGGCTTCCTTGTGGTCGGCCGTCTGGCCGCAATGGACGTGGTGGGTGACTTCCAGGTCCATGCACTCACCGACCTCGCCGGTCATGGCCCGATTGAGGTTCTCCTTCATGTAGCGGAAGGCCACCGTGGGGCCGGCGGCCAGGCGCCGCGCGATGTCGCGGGTCTTCGCCTGCAGCTCGTCAGCCTCGCAGACCCAGTTTGTCAGGCCGAGGCGCAGGGCCTCTTCCGCGTTCACGCGCTCGGAGAAGAAGTAGAGCTCGCGCGCCTTGCCCGCCCCGACCAGCTGGGTCAGGAAATAGGTTCCGCCGTAGTCACCCGAGAACCCGACACGGGCGAAGGCGGTGGTCATGATCGCCGTCTTCGACATGATCCTGAGGTCGCAGGCGAGGGCGAGTCCGAGACCTGCCCCGGCGGCCGCCCCGGGCAGCGCCGCAACCGTGGGCTTCGGCATGCTGAACAGCCGTCCGGAGGTCTCCCGCTGGTTCACGCGCTGGGCGAATATGGCCTCGTCGATCGTGGGGCCCGCGCCAGCGCCCTGGTTGCGCTGGTCCATCCCCTTCACGTCGCCGCCCGCGCAGAAGCCCTGGCCGGATCCCGTGAGGACGACGACCTTCACCTCGGGCGCCAGCTCGGCCCAGGCGAGCTGACGCGCCAGCGCGCCGGTCATCTCGCCGCTCATGGCGTTGCGCGCCTCAGGGCGGTTCAGCGTCAGGGTCAGCACGCCGCCGTCCAGGTCGGCGAGCAGATGGGTGGTGCCGGTATCGATCTGGGCCATGGCGGCCTCCCTCGCGTCTTCTGCCTCTTGTTGTGCGAAGTGATAGGCCTGAAGCTCGGCAGCCGGAAAGTCCGACTTCGAGGAGCCGCCGATGCGCCTTCGCCAGATCGCCCTGGTGGGCAAGGACCTGGACGCGATCCGCGAGGACGTCGCCGCCGTGCTGGGCCTGGGGGAGGCCTACGCCGATCCCGGCGTCGGCAAGTACGGCCTGCGCAACCAGGTCTGGCCGATCGGCGACACCTTCCTGGAGGTCGTGTCTCCAAAGCAGGAGGGCACGACGGCGGGCCGCCTCCTGGAGAAGCGGGGCGGCGATGGCGGCTACATGGCCATCTTCCAGGCGGACGACCTGGAGACGGCCCGCGCCCGCATCGCCGCCGCGGGCGTCCGCGTCGTGGACCAGGCCGACCGCAATGGAGCCTCGTTCACCCACCTGCACCCCAAGGATGTGCCAGGCGCCATCGTCTCTATCGACGCGATGGAGCCGAAGGCCCGCTGGGAATGGGGCGGCCCCGACTGGCGCAGCAATGTCCGCACCGACGTCGCCGTCGAGATCCGTGGCTGCGAGATCCGGGGCGACGACCCCGACGCGATCTCGAACAAGTGGGCGGCGGTGCTCGGCTGTCCGCGCGAGGCGACGGCCGGTGGCTGGCGCATCGCCGTGGAGGGCGGCGAGATCCGCTTCGGCGCGCCGCGAGACGGGCGCGGCGAGGGGCTGGCCGAGTTCGACGTGGCCGTCCGCGACCCGGTGGCCGTGCGGGGGCGGGCGATGGCGCGCGGATGCGTCGACAGCTCCGGCGCGGTGGTGCTCTGCGGGACGAGGATCAGGTTGGTTCCGGCTTAGTGCCGCAGGTGAAGTGCGCGCCCGACCTCGTCCAGGCTGACCGCGCAGCCCAAGCCCATCTTCCAGTCCTGCCGACCCACGCTGCCGTGGGAGAATTCCTTCTCGGAAATCTCGGGATCGCAGCCGTTATGCGGCCGCCGGGCCAACAGCGGACCGCGGTCGCGCGACGATCTTGCCGCGAACGCCGCCTGCTTTGCGGGGTCCATCCCGATCGGCAGAGGCGGCGGATTTCGGCCACCAGCAAACTGCTCCTCGCATTTCACGCGCTCAGCCCGGGTGAGGCCGAGGAGCCGCGCCTGGGTGCACCCCACGGTTCGGCGCAGCACCGCGGCCACGCCGGGAAGCGTTGATGAAATCGCGGCGGCGGCCGGGGCCAACGAGGAGGGGACCGGCGCGGTCCGGGCCGTAACCCTCGCCGGGGCGTGCGTTCTCATTCGTGAGGCCCGCGTCGTTTGCGCACGACGGTGCGCCGCCGGCCTCGTGCTGGCCGGCCCTATGAGCTCTACCTGGACGATCGTGGGCTCGCGCCCGGTGTGCCGCAGGCCGAGGTTCCACATGAGGGTGAGGAGCGCCGCCCCATGCGCACACGCCATTGCGATGAAAATGACCGCCTGGCGTCCTCGGCCCTGCTGGCGAGGTCCCATGCGCGCGGCCATAAGTAGATGTTCCCGTGGTTATACAGCCTCAGATTCGGATGCGGACATCCGCCGATGTCCAAAAGATGGCCCCTCAGCACCACCACATCGGATTGCAGAAGATGGCCCGCGGAGGTGCGCCGGGCGGCGGCTTGCCTGCCCGAACCGCGGTGATGAACGCGGCGATGTCGTCGGCCTCCTCATCCGTCAGATAGCGCCGGGGCATGTCGAAGCTCTCGTGCACTGGGGAGCGTTCCAACCGAAGCTGCAGGCTCTCCCCGTTCCACCGCCCGCGCAAAGTCCGGAAGGGCGGCGCCGCGCGGTAGGTGCTGACGCCCTTCACGTCGATGTTGTGGCAGCCGGCGCAGTGGCTGACCGCGTAGTCGCGTCCCTTGCCCGCCTGGCTTTCAGTTCCCGATTGCGAAGGACTGCTGGCGCAGGCCGAGAGCGACACCGCGATCAAGGCGAGCGCGGCGGCTCTCATCTCGCCGTATAGCCGCCGTCGATGACGAGCTCGGAGCCGGTGACGAACTTCGCTTCCTCCGAGGCCAGGTAGACGCAGCCCCAGGCGATGTCGTCCGGTTCGCCCATGTGGCCCAGCGGGTGCAGCGCGTCGGTGGCTTGGCGCGCGGCCTGAGTGTCCCCGCTGTCGGCGACAAAGTGCTGGACCATCGGCGTCCAGATGAACCCGGGGTGGACCGAGTTCACGCGGATCCTGTCCGGGGCATAGGTCAAGGCGTCGTTCTTGCTCATCAGCCTCACCGCGCCCTTGGAGGCGTGATACGGCGGCACGTCGCCGGCGCCCACGAGGCCGTAGATCGACGAGAGATTTATGATCGAGCCGCCGCCCGCCTTCCTCATGTGCGGGATCGCGTGCTTCACGCCGAAGAAGACGCCCTTCACGTTTATGGCCTGGACGTAGTCCCACTCGGCTTCGGTGAGTTCGTGCGTGGGCTTGTTGGCCCCGGAGACGCCGGCGTTGTTCACCAGGATGTCGAGCCTTCCGAAGTGCGCCGCGGCCTCGTCGATCGCGCGCTGGACCTCCGCCTCCTTCGAGGTGTCGCAGCGCCAGTAGCGGGCCTTGAACCCTCGGGCCGCGAGCTCATCTGCGAGCGCCTGGCCCTGATCGTCGAGGATGTCGAAGAGGCCTACGGAGGCGCCTTCCTCGGCCATCCGCGTGGCTGTGGCGCGGCCGAGCCCCAGCGCTGCGCCGGTCACGATCGCGACCTTCCCCTTCAAACGATCCATGCCGGGTTTCCTTGCTGCCACGAGGGGAACGGACGCCGGCACGCTAGCATCTGCGCCGGCCCTTCGACTTGACCCACCTCAACGAAGCTTGGCGCCGACCGCTCCGGCATGGCACGACCACGCGCATGCGGACGTGGCGAAACCGGTAGACGCAGCAGACTTTGATTGGAGTGCCCGGGTGGAAACGCCCGGAGTAGAACCGCTCAAATTCGGGGAAAGCTCAGGCTCTGGCCGTGCCAATCCCGAGCCAAGCCTGGCCTGGCCAGGAAGGTGTAGAGACTAGACGGGCGGCGCCTAAGCCCCGGCCTTGGGCCGGGGGAGGGCGAAGGGATAGTCCAGACCACGAACGCCTCGGCGGCGGCGAAAGCCGAAGTGGTACGAAAATCTGTTTCCCGAAAGGGAGTGCGGGTTCGATCCCCGCCGTCCGCACCAATCCGACGCCCAGCGCGGAACGCGCGCGCAAGGGCGTCGGTCGACGACCATGTCGACACCGCGAAGGACGTCGCGCCCGTCCGCCCCTCCACGGGCCATATGCGCAGAGAGCGGCCGGATGATCGCGGCGCGATGGAACCTCCTCCGCGATTGCGGGCTTTCTGTCCGAGAGGATGGGTTGGGTGCCAGACACGAACTCTCCATCGCGCGCGCGCTTGACGGCCCGGCTGCTGCGACCGGCGCTCGCCGCGACAATGGCGCTCGCGGCGGTGGCCCTCGCCGGCTGCAATGAGCGTGCGAAGACCGAGGTCCACACAGGTGGAGACCCGGGTCGCGGCTCCCTGCTCGTCGACGAGGAGGCGTGCGGCTCCTGTCACGTGATCCCGGACAAGGCGCAGGGGAACGGTCTGGTCGGACCGCCGCTTGCAGGAATCGCCCGGCGCGCGGTGATCGCAGGCCTGCTCCCCAACACCCCCGACAACATGACGAGATGGCTGCAGTCGCCGCAGTCGGTCGTTCCCGGAAACGCCATGCCCAACATGGGTCTGACCCAACAGCAGGCGAGGGATATCACCGCCTATCTCTACACCTTGGACTAGGCCGGCGGCGTGGAAGAGCGGAACCGGACACGGCTGACGTGGTCCCTGGGCGCCCTGATCGCGGCGGGCGTGTTGGCCGGCGTGGTTGGCCTCGTCGAGGTGGCGGGGGGCTTCGACACCGCGGCCACGCACCCGTTCCCGCAGCCCGCCACCTGGCTCGTCCATCGCACGATGATCGATTCCGTGAAGTGGCGGGCGCAGTCCGTCTCCCCGCCGCCGAAATTCACCGAGCCACAGGTGATGGCCGGCTTCCGGGATTACGACGCCGACTGCGCCATGTGCCATGGCGCGCCTGGGGTCGGGCGCCAGCCCTGGGTGGCCGGCATGGATCCTCCGCCGCCTTATCTGCTGGACGCGGCGAACCGATGGCGGCCTGAGGAGCTTTATTTCATCGTCAGCGAGGGCGTGAAAATGACCGGCATGCCCGCCTGGCGGAAGGCGCTTCCGAAGGACGAGATCTGGAACATCGTGGCCTTCCTCGAAGCCATGCCCCGCACGACCGCCGCCGATTACGCCCGGCTCCGCGCGACCTATGGGCCCGGCGCGCCCATCTTCACCCAGCCGCCGAAGGGCCCGCCCGCCTTCTCACCGGCCGGCAGCGAACTGAATCAGGGCGCCGTCCCGGGCGTCGCGGCCCAAACGGCTCCTCCGGCGCGTTCTCGGCCCGCGCCCGGCGCGCCATGAGCTTCGCCTCCGCAGACGAGGCCGCCTCGAGGTCCGCGGGGAGTCGCCTGCCCGCCGAAGCGTTGGGCGCGACGCGGATCACCCGGACGGCCCGGCAAGTTAGTCAGAGACTTGTACCGGAGGAGCGGCCCATAGCCCTGGTGCACGACGGTTCCACCACCGCGGTGATGATGGCCACTCCCGCCGACCTCGAGGACTTCGCCCTGGGGTTCAGCCTGACCGAAGGGCTGATCGAGGATGCCGCCGAGATCGAGAGTCTCGAGATCGCCGAGAGCGACGACGGAATCGAAGTCCGCATGTGGCTGAGCTCGGCCCGCGGCCGGGCCCTCGCCCAGAGGCGGCGGCGCCTCGCTGGACCAACGGGCTGCGGCCTCTGCGGCATCGAGAGCCTGCACGAGGCGGTTCGCCCGCCGCGGCGCGTGGGCGAAGGTTTCGTCATCACGGCCGAGGCGATCCATGAGGGGCTGGAGGCGATGACCCGGGCCCAGGAGCTCGGCTCGGCCACTCGCGCCATGCACGCCGCGGCGTGGTGGTCGACGCAAGAAGGCCTCGTCGCCGTTCGCGAGGACGTGGGCCGCCACAATGCGCTCGACAAGCTTGCGGGCGCGCTCGCGCGAGGTCATGGCGAGCCGGAAGGCGCGGTTCTTTTGACCAGCCGGCTGTCCGTCGAAATGATCCAGAAGGCGGCGGCCATGTGCGCGCAGGTGGTGGTCGCCGTCTCGGCTCCCACGTCGCTGGCCGTGAGCACGGCTGAGACGGCCGGCATGACGCTGATCGCCGTGGCGCGAGCCGACAGCTTCGAGGTCTTCACGCGCCCCGATCGCGTCCGCTGACTTCGTCGGCGCCGGAGGCGTCCAACAGCTTCTGGAGCCATCCGCGCGCGCCTTCCAGCTCCGGCCACGGCGCGGGACCAAGGGGAAAGTGCACGGCGGTGATCGCGCTGATCACGGCGTTGGCGTGCTCCAGGTTGCGCCGCTCCTCATCGCCGTCGCCGCTCGCGGCGGCGATCAGCTCGTCGCGGAATTCGCACGCGAATTTGGTGGCCTCGGTCAGCGCGTGACCGTCTCGCTGCGGTTTCGCCGCCAACGCCTTGTCGATGCAAGCCAACGCCTGCCGACCGGGATCTTCCCGCGGGCCCTGGGTTGGACTCATTCCGCCGCCTTCCGAATTCCGCGACGACCCGGGCGGATATTGCAGGTGACCGCCTTGGTGCTGTGGATGCTCGTGTTGGGATCGCCGGTGATCGCCAGCAGAACATTCGCCGGTTCGCCCGTGGCGTAGCCCAGTGGGCCATATACCCACGGCATGCCGACCTGGTGCACCTTGCGGCCGTTGATCGTGAACGGCCGCATCCGCTCGGTCACCATGGCTCGCACCTCGATCTCGCCGCGCGGGCTGGAGAGCACGGTCCAGCCGAGGTGCTCGATTCCGAGTTCGGCAGCCAGCTCCGGGGAGATTTCGACGAAGGCTTCCGGCTGCAGTTCGGCCGTGTGCGGCGTGATGCGGCTCGGGATGCCGCCGCAGTGGATTTCGGTCAGCCGGAAAGTCGTGAACACATAAGGGTACCGTGGGTCGCCGGTTTCGGCCAACTCGTTGCCGGGCCTGGGCCAGATCTTGGCCGCCGGATTCATCTGGTGCTTCTCGTAGAGCTCATTGCGAACCGGGCTCTCGACCGGCTCGTAATGGGTGGGGAGCGGACCATCCTTGATGCCTGAGGCGGCGAAGATCATCGCCTTTCCGTCGGGCTCCATGATGAACGGCGAGTCCCCGGCGATGGCGTCCATGCCGTGAGGCGTCTTGGACCAGTCCGGCCGGAACTCGGGCGCCTTGTCCTTGTCGAAGTCCGGCGTGTCATAGCCAGTCCACGCCTTCTTCTCAGCGTCCCACCAGATCATCTTCTTCCGCTCGGACCAGGGCTTTCCGTCCGGGTCTGCCGAGGCGCGGTTGTAGAGGGTGCGGCGGTTCGACGGCCAGGCGAACGCCCAACCGCTATGGCTGGTGTTATCGCCCGGCTTATCGGGCCGGCGCGATCGGGCGAGGTTCTTGCCTTCTTCGGGGAAAACCCCCGAGTAGATCCAGCAGCCGCAGGCCGTGGAACCATCGTCCTCCAGGGCCTTGAAATCCGCGACCTGCTTGCGGTCGGCCGTCGTGTAGCCGTTGATCTCCTTGAGGATCGCCTCGGCGCTCGGTTCTTCACGCTCGCCCTTCACCGGATAGTCCCACGCCAACGCCTGGATCGGCCGGTCGCGTTCAAGCGTGCTGTCGGCATAGAGCGCCTTCAGGCGCTTTCCGAGATGGAAGATGAACCATGTGTCCGAGCGGCTGTCGCCCGGCGCCTCGAGCACATGGTCGTGCCACTGCACGAGCCGGCTCGTGTTGGTGACCGTGCCTTCCTTCTCGCCGGGCATGGCCGCGGGCAGGAAGAAGATCTCCGTCTCGATGTCCTCGGGCCGTGTCTCGCCGTTGCGCACGCGCCGACCGTTGCGCCAGAACTCGGCGGTCTCGGTCATCGCAAAATCGCGCACGACCAGCCACTCGAGCTTCGCCATGCCGAGCTCCACGAGCTCGGTGTTGACGGCGCCCACCATCGGGTTCTGGCCCAGCATGAACTGGCCCTTGATCACCCCATTGGCCATGGCGAGCGTCATCGGCTCCTGACTGACGTCGCCGGTCAGCTTCGGGACCATCTGGTAGGCCCAGTCGTTGTCGGCGGCGGCGGCCTCGCCGTACCAGGCCTTCAAGAGGCTGATCGCGTATTTGGGGAAATTCGCCCACCACCCGGTCGCCGCCGTCTCGGTCTTCAGATAGCTCTTCAGGTCGGCGTGGTCTTCGTGCAGGACCGGCTGCGCCAGATAGCCGGGCAGCATGTTGTAGAGCGTCGGGATATCGGTCGAGCCTTGGATGCTCACGTGACCGCGCAGCGCCAGCACGCCGCCGCCCGGTCGGCCCACGTTGCCCAGCAAAAGTTGGACGATCGTCGCGGCCCGGATGATCTGCACGCCAACAGAATGGTGCGTCCAGCCCACCGCGTAGCAGAAGCAGCCGGTGCGATCGCGACCGGAATTCTTCGCGAGCGTGTCGGCGATCTGCAGGAAGGTTTCCTGCGGACAGCCCGTCGTCGCCTCCACCATCTCGGGCGTGTAGCGGGCGTAGTGTCGTTTCAGGATCTGGTAGACGCACCTGGGGTGCTGCAGCGTCGGATCGCGCGGCGGCGGGCTCTGCGCCATGCTCTCGTAGTCGGTGTCGGCGCCGGCCGGATGGCGGTTGGCCAGCGGCGTGGGAGTGGTTTTGCCCTCGTACTGCCAGGTGTCCTGCTTGTAGCTCTTGGCGTCCGGGTCGTAACCGGAGAAGACGCCGTCGGCATCTTCGGTGTCGAGGTATCGCTCGTCGATGATGTGGTCGAGGTTGGTGTAGGCCAGCGCGTAGTCGCGGAACCAGAGGTCGTTCTCCAGGATGTGCCGGATCAGGCCGCCCAGGAACGCGATATCGGTGCCGGAGCGGATCGGCGCATGAATGTCGGCGATGGCCGAGGTGCGCGTGAACCTTGGGTCAACATGGATGATCTTCCCGCCGCGCCGCTGCGCTTCGACCACGAAACGGAACGCCACGGGGTGGTTCTCCGCCATGTTGGAGCCCATGACGACGACATAGTCTGCGTTCGGAAGGTCCCACAGGGCCATCGTCGCCGCGCCGCGTCCGAAGGAGGCGCCCAAACTGGGCACCGATGAGGAGTGTCAAATTCGAGCCTGGTTCTCGATGCTCACCATCCCCAGGCCGCCTCCGAACAACTTCTTGATGAGGTAGTTCTCCTCGTTGTCCATCGTCGCCCCGCCCAACGAGGCGAGACCCAGGGTGTGATTGACGGTGCGACCGTCAGGCATCCGGCTGACGAAGGTCTGGTCGCGCGTCTTCTTGGTCAGCTGGGCGATGCGGTCCATCGCCCAGTCGAGCGGCTTCTCCTCCCACTCGGTGGCGCGGGGTGCGCGATAGAGCACCTTGTTGATCCGCTTGGGCGACAACAGGGTGCCCAGGGTTCCGGCTCCCTTTGGGCATAGGGTGCCCTGGTTGACGGGGCTGCGCGGGTCGCCCTCGATGTGAATCGGCTTCTTGTCCTTGGCGTAGATCAGCTGCGAGCAGCCGACGGCGCAGAACGGACAGACGCTCGTGCCGACGGTGTCCGCCTCCTCCAGGCGAGGGCGCCAGGTCTTCGAGTGCGTGCTCTTCGCGGCCTCGCCATAGACGTCGCCCCCGGACAGCTGCCTGGGCAAGGTCCAGTCCTCGACAAACTTGTTCAGTCGCTCGCCAACGGACTCGCGCAGCTTCTTCATGGGGACCCCCGCGGAGTTTCGCGCCTGCCCCAATAAGATCGTACCCGCGGCGGCGGTTCCGGCTCGGCGACGAAAACATCGCGGGGCGACGAAACCCGCCCGGGTGTGAACGGTTATGGTCCCGAGTGTGGCGGAGGCGTCTATGCCCCAGATGGCGGGAACGGTGGTGGTCGTCCAGGAAGGGCGGCTGCAGCTCCTGGACGACAGCGGGGCCGGCCATGTGTTCATCCTGAGCCATGCCTGCGCGGCCGAACCGCAGCAACTCTATGGGCTCGAGCTCGGGCGCACCCGCCTGCGGATCGACTATTCCGAGCCGACCAACGTCATCGGCTTCCTGGCCGAGAAAATCGAAGTGCTGAACGAGGAGACCGTGAGATGACCGTGCCCGCGCGCGCGCAGGACTTTACGGACTCCATCCTCGAAGCGCCGATCCCCGACGAATCCGAGCTGACCGCCGGGGTCAGGATCGAGCCGGGGAAGTCCTACGGGTTTTTCACCGACACCACCGTCTGCATCGGTTGCAAGGCCTGCGAGGTCGCCTGCAAGGAATGGAACAACTTGCCGGCGGACGACGTGGGGCTGACCGGCGATTCCTACGACAACACCGGCGCGCTCTCGGCCAATACATGGCGCCACGTGAACTTCGTGGAGCGCTCAGGCGAAAACGGCGTACGCGAGAACAGCCAGACGCCGTTCCAGAGCGGCTGGCTGATGATGAGCGACGTCTGCAAGCACTGCCACAATGCGCCGTGTCTCGAGGCTTGTCCGACCGGCGCTATCTTCAAGACCGAGTTCGACACCGTCGTCGTGCAGCAGGACGTCTGCAACGGCTGCGGCTACTGCGTGCCGGCCTGCCCGTTCGGGGTGGTCGACATCAGTCTGCTGGACGGCAAGGCGCACAAGTGCACGCTTTGCTACGATCGCCTGAAGGGCGGGCTCGAGCCTGCGTGCGCGAAGGCCTGCCCGACGAATTCCATCCAGTTCGGCGAGATGGACGACCTGGTCGAGCGCGCCCACAAGCGCGTCGACGAACTCCATGAGCGTGGCGTTGAGGGCGCGCGGCTCTACGGCGCCCCGGGCGAACCCGGCGCCACCGGCGACCTCGTCCACCTCAACGCCTTCTTCCTGCTGACCGACCGACCCGAGGTCTACAACCTGCCGCCCGCGCCCACCCGGCCGTCGAACCGCGTGGCGCCGTCGCTGACGGCGGGCCTCCTCAGCATGGCCGGGTTCGCGCTGCTGGCCGTCGCCGCCTTCGCGGCGCGTCGCGGGAGTGAAGCATGAAGCCTCCGAGCCCGCCTTCCGCTCCGCACGAACGCACATCCACGCTGTGGCCTTCGCCGAAGGCCGGCGCCGGCCGCCGGCCCGGCTGGGAGGGGCCCACCTACTATGGCCGCCCCCAACTGAAGGCCGCCCCATTCAACAGCTGGATCGTGGGCGCATACATCTTCCTCGCCGGAATGAGCGGCTCCTCGAGCATGATCGGCGCCATCGCCGACGCAGCCGGCGGTCCGAGGGCGCAAGGCGTCGGCAAACGCGCCCGAGGGCTCGCGGTCCTGGCGCCGACGCTCGGGTCGGCCCTGCTGATCAAGGACATGCACACCCCGCAACGGTTCTACAACATGCTGCGGGTGTTCAAGCCGCGCTCTCCCATGTCGATCGGGACCTGGATCCTGGTTCCGTTCGGCCTGACG
>JAGWSE010000445.1 GCA_028869395.1 Alphaproteobacteria bacterium
GAAGGTGGGGTTCTCCATGCTCGACATGAAGAACTACCTGGTGGCCCGCGGCCTCCCCACGGATGGCTATCGCCTGAGCGTCGATGAACTCGGCCAGATGGACGAGCCTGTCATCGCCCTGGTCACCATCGGGCCCTACCGCCACTTCGTGGTGGTCAAGGGCATGGAGGGCGATCGCGTGCTGATCGGCGATCCGGCGCTGGGGCTGAAGTCCCTTCCCAAGGGCGAGTTCGCGCAGATGTGGAATGGCGTGGTGCTTGCCATCCGCGAGGGATCAGGCGCCCCCGAGCCGCGTTTCAACCAGGCTTCGGAGTGGTCGCCCTGGGCCTCGGCGCCCCTGGCTGTCGCCGCGCTGCCGAGCTCGACCTATGACGCGCTGCGCCACCTGCCGCCTCTCTACCAGATCACTCCCGTCCAGCTGATCAAGAACCCCTGAGGAGGCCGACCCGTGCGCACGTCAAGCCTGCTCGGCGCCGTCGCCGGCGTCCTCCTGGCGCTCTCCCCCGTGGCCCAGATGGCCGATGCGCGCGAGTTGCTGAGCGACGACGAGATGGCCCAGGAGCGCGGCGGCTTCCTGGTCGCCAACAACATCGTCTTCGACTTCAGCGCCGTGGTCACGACCTACGAGGACGGCCAGCTCGCGCTGCAGACACAGGTCACCTGGACCCCCTCCGGGCCGCTGACGAGCCAGGTCCCTGGCGCGGGCGTCACGCAGTTGACCAGCGCCCAGCTGTCCGCCCTGAACGGGCTGGGCGTGCCTTATCAGACGGCCAGCGGCGCCACCGTCGTCCAGGCGGTGGATCCCAACCGGATCGTCAATCTGCTGCTCAACACCGCCGACGGCCACGCATTCCGGCAGGACACCGCGATCACCCTGACGCTGCCCGGCTTCGCAGCCACACAGGCGGGGATGGCCCAGCAGCTGCTCGGGATGAGGATGGCGGAAGACGCCGCGGTGAATGCGGTGGGCGCCGTTCACTAGATCCATCCCAGGGCCGAGGCCTCATGCGGACCGCTGATAGCAGGCGCAGCCAGGGTGTCAGAAGCGGATGGGGATGCGGAACATGATGTCGATGTCCGGCGCATCCCGCGTGGCGCCCACCTCGAAGTTGTTGCTGATGGTGATGTGCGGCGAGATCACGAAAGCCCAGCCGAAGGTGAACGAGCCAGCCTGCAGACTCTGGGATCTCTGGACCGTGCCGCCCAGCTCCAGTTTGGTGGGAGCGATGAAGGTGTGCTTGTAGCCCAGTGAGAACGAGAACCGGGGGTTCAGCGCGAATCCGAACCCTGCGTCCGCGGTCACCGAGACGCCGGGCTTCACCCGGCCGAGCAGGGCGCCGTCGACGATCTGGTCGAAGCTCCGTGGCGCCTGATTGAGCACGTGCACGCCCCCGTAAAGCACCGCCGGGTCGGTGGGATAGAGGGCGTCAAGGGAGCTCTCCACACCCCAGAAGCCCGAGCCGGTGGCGAGCTTGGTCGCCACGCCGAACTGGTCGCGCTGGATGGTGTACGGATCGCTGCCGGTATTGCTCTTGAGGCGCAGGCCGGCGATGAAGATCGGCCAAGCCCCGGAGCCGCTGTTGATCTGATATCGGGCGGCGGCTTCGATGTCGCCGAAGTGGGAACCGCGCACCGATTCCGTGAGCGTGACGGTCTGGTCGCGCTGCGCCAGGGTCGTCACCCGGTCGTAGCGCATGACGTAGGGCAGGCGTGCCTCGAGCTCGAGGCGGTTGGTGAGGCCGTAGCGGAGGTCGACGGCCGGCGCGGCGGTGTTGTTGTCGGCGTCGCTCGCCTCGATCACGCCGATCTGAACGCCAGTGACGATCTCCACGCCTCGGAACACCAGCCGGTTGCTCGAACCGTGGGTCAGCTCGATCTGCGGCTCCACCACGAAGTGGCCCTTGGGGGTGAGCACGCCCACGCCCTCGGGCGCGGCCGCGATGGTCACCTTCTGCGTGGGCGAAGGTTCGGGAGGGGCCTCGCCCACCGGGCCGCCCTCGGGTGGCGTCGGGGGCGCCAGGGTGATGGGCGCCGGGGCGCCCTCGGGCGCTCCCGGGCCAAGGCCCGTTCCGCGCGCGGTGGTCATCGCGCTGTCGGACATCCGCCGGAGACGCTCGATCTCCTTCTGCTGACGGGCCAGCTGGGCGGCCTGGTCGGCGACCTGCTGTTGCAGGCGTGAGATGGCGCTCTGCACCTCGTCCGGTTCGGCCGCCAGCGCGGCGTGGGACCATCCCATCACGGAGAGGCCGGCCGCCGTGGCCAGGGCCCGTAGCTTGATCCCGCCCACGACGTGCTCCTGTTCGGCTGAATTGGCGCGTGGCAGGTAATCGCTCGTATTCCGGGGGAACCTTTTCAAATGATATGTCGATTGGCGTTTAGTTCTCCGGTTTCAAGGGGGCTCTGACCAGAAGAGGCGCACATCCAAAACACGCGATCGATGTGGCTTTTGACAATTCCAGGGGCCGGGTGTCCGTGGGAACCTCCTCTCGAACACGTCTCGCAGACCGGAAGGACGCTGCCCGGGAACGCGCGCCGAATACGTCTCTAGGCTCCCTGCGCCGAGGCCGGATGCAGGGCCGGGGGTGCTTCGGCCCGCCCCGGACCGTGCTCCCGCATGCGGAGGGCAGAGGGATGCATATGTCTTTCCAGTCGTTTGATTCTCATAACATCTTCCCGCATATACGGGAGCAGCGGGGCGGTCGGCGGGAGCGTGTCGCGGCCGTCACGGGCGGGGCCGGCTTCATCGGATCCCACCTCTGCGAAGCCCTGCTGAAGAAGGGGCGCCAGGTCGTCTGCCTCGACGACTTCAGCACCGGCGCCGTCGCCAACATCCGGCATCTGGCCGCCTCGCCGGCCTTCACGATCATCCCGCACGACATCGTCGACGCCATTCCCGACGACTTGCCGAGGTTTGACGAAATCTACAATTTTGCTTGTCCGGCTTCGCCGGTCCACTACCAGGCCGACCGGGTCAAGACCGCCAAGACGTGCGCCCTGGGCGTGCTCAACGTGCTCGAGCGCGCGGAGCGCGACGGATCGACGGTCCTGCAGGCCTCCACCTCCGAGATCTATGGTGACCCGGAGGTGCATCCCCAGGCCGAGCACTACCGCGGCTGCGTCAACCCCGTGGGTCCGCGCGCCTGCTACGACGAGGGCAAGCGCTTCGCCGAGACGCTCTGCACCGACTTCGCGGCGCAGACCGGAATCGCGCTGAAGATCGTCCGGATCTTCAACACCTACGGGCCGCGCATGCGGGCCGACGACGGACGTGTGATCTCCAACTTCGTCGTCCAGGCCCTGGCCGGCGAGGACCTGACCGTCTACGGCGACGGCGCCCAGACGCGCTCGTTCTGCTACGTCGACGACCTGGTTGACGGTTGCCTGCGGCTGGCGGCCTCGCCCCCCGATGTGAGCGGTCCGGTGAACCTCGGAAATCCGGAAGAGATCACCGTGCTCGAGGCGGCCAAGCTGGTCCTGGAACTCACCGGATCGGGCTCGCGGATCGTGCAGCGGCCGCTTCCCGAAGACGATCCGCGCCGGCGCCGGCCCGACATCGCCCGCGCCCGCGCCGCCCTGAAATGGCGGCCGAAGGTGCCGCTGCGCGAGGGCCTCGTCCGAACCATAGAGAGCTTCGCCAGGCGCGCGGCGGAAACCGCCGTGTCCATGCCGGCGCGGCTCAGCGCCTGAGGGCTCCGGCCCGCGTCCCCAACCTGGAGGCTGGAAATGCCCCACTTCGACGCCGTCACGATCGGGCTCCTCGTCGCCTTCGCGACGTGCCAGGGCCTCTACTTCCTGACCTTCCTGGTCGAGATCTACCTGTTCAGCCGGCCGGTGAACTGGGTGCGGGTCTCCGAGGCGCGGAACATCCCCGAGCGGGAGTACCCGAACATCGTGCTGTTCTATCCGGTCCTGAACGAGCTCGAGTCCACGATGCGGACCACGATGCTCTCGATCAGCCGGATGAAGTACCCCTCGACGCTGTCGCGGGTCATCGCCCTGCCGAACTGGAACGACACGGCGACGATCGCGGCGCTGCGGCGGTTGCAGGGCGCCTTCCCGTTCCTCGAAGTGGAGGTGGTGCCGCCGACGACGGATCCGTCGTGGAACGTCGTCTGGCAGGCCTGGGACCAGAACCCGAAGGCCTACTGGTGGCACGAGGGGGCGCACGCCCATCAGCGCGACCTGCCGCCCAAGAAGACGCGCCAGCTGATCTACGGCTTCTACCGCAGCTACGGCGACGCCGAGCGGGCGAACGGCGTGCTGGTGGACTACATCGACGCCGACAGCTGCCCGCCGCCCGACCACTTCCTGGGCGCTGTGGCCGGGATGCGCCATTACGACGTGCTGCAGGCGCAGAACGTCGCCGGCAACCTCAACACCAGCCTCGCGGCGAGCTGGTGCGCGCTGGACCACATGGCCTGGGACGGCGGCAAGTACGCGCACCTCTCCGCCAACGGCCGTCATCCGTACTGGGTGCTGGGCAAGGGCCTGTTCTTCCGCGCCTCGGATCTCCTGGAGCTGGGCAGCCTGCACCCCTGGATGGCGATCGAGGACCCGGAAGTCGGCATGCGCTTCTGGAAGAACGGCAAGCGGCTTGGGATCATCGAGAGCCCGCTGATCGAAGAGGTGCCGGTGACCTTCCGGCGCGCGATCACCCAGCGGAAGCGGTGGGTCTGCGGCTTCTTCCAGAGCCTTGGCGAGCCGCTCGACAGGCTGGGCTTCACGCCCTGGGAGAAGTTCAAGGCCTGGATGAACTTCCTTCCCTGCATGTCCCTGTGGATCAACACGGTGGGCCTGCCGACCGGCGCCTGGGGCCTTTGGACCTTCATCAGCGGCGCCGATATCCTGCCGCTGCCGCTGGTCGGCGTTTGCCTGTTCAACGTGGTCGCCTTCACCGTCACGATGAGCGCGCTCTACGCCCGGACCTGGCTGCGCACCGGCCTGGTGCTGGGCAGCCTCAGGGGCCGCGTCGCCTACATGCTGCGGGTCAATCCGCTGTCCGTGGCGATCTGGTGGGCGGTGTGGCTGATCCCGCTGGCGATCGGCCTGTGGATGTACCTGCGCGACCGCAGCCGGGTCTGGGAGCGCACCGAGAAGATCAACGCCAACAAGGTCCTGATCGAGCAGGACTTCGGCGGGCTCGCCCACCAGCGCGCCGCCTGAGCCCAGAGGAGACGAGGACATGCCCCAACGTCACGCCCTCATCACCGGCGGCGCCGGCTTCATCGGCTCCCACCTGGCCGACGTGCTGCTGGCGCGCGGCTTCGAGGTGACCGTGCTCGATGCGCTCTCGCCGCAGGTGCATGCGGAGGCCGAGCTCGACGCGGACGGCTGGCCGACCTACCTGGCGCCCAACCTGCGGCGGGTGCGCGGCGACATCCTCGACGAGGGCGTCTTCGAGCACTGCCTGACGGGCGTGACCCACCTCGTCCACCTGGCCGCCTCGGTGGGCGTGGGTCAGAGCATGACCAACATCGTCGACTACACGCGCAACAACGTGATGGCGGCCGCAGTCATCCTGGAGACGCTGTCGAACGTCCGCCACGACATCGAGCGGATCGCGGTGGCCTCGTCCATGTCGATCTACGGGGAAGGGGAGTACCTGAACCCGGCCACGGGCGAGACCGTCGCGCCCGATCCGCGCTCCCACGACCAGCTCAAGGCGGGGCGGTGGGAGCTGGAGCTCGACGGCGAGCCCCTGCTCCCGACGGCCACGACCGAGCGGAAGCTTCTGCAGCCCGCCTCCATCTACGCGATCAACAAGCGCGACCACGAGGAGATGTTCCTGGCGGTCGGGCGCGCGCTGGAGATCCCCACCATCGCGCTTCGGCTGTTCAACGCCTATGGATCGCGCCAGGCGCTGGGCAACCCTTACACGGGCGTGGCGGCCATCTTCATCTCGCGCCTGCTGAACGACCAGCCGCCGCTGGTGTTCGAGGACGGCGAGCAGCGGCGCGACTTCGTGCATGTGCTGGACGTCGCCGACGCCTTCGCCGCGGTGCTGGAGAGCGATCTGGCGGTCTGGGACTGCTACAATGTCGGCAGTGGGCGCACCGTCAGCGTGGCCGAGATGGCCGGCGCCCTGGCCAGGCTGCTGCACAAGAACATCGCGCCGGAACGGCTGAACCGCTCCCGGGTGGGCGACGTGCGCCACTGCTTCCCCGACATCAGCAAGATCGAACGCACCTTCGGCGTGCGGCCCCGCCGCGACTTCGCCTCCGGGATGGAGGAGCTGATCGAGTGGGTCGATCGCGCGCGCCGGCCGGTGGACCGCGGCGCGCAGAGCCTTCGCGAACTCACCGAGCGCCGGCTGGTCGTCTAGGCCGTCGGCCCGTACATTCGAGGCGTCGGAGGAGCCCGGGGCGGCCGCATGCCTCACGCCATGACCCGTCGCCGTCTCCTGCTCGGCGCCGCCGCGAGTCTCGGCGGTCGCGATCCCACGGGTCCGGGGCCGTCGCTGGCCCAGGCCGCCCGGCGGGCGGGTCGCGACTACGGGGCGGCGGTCAGGATGGACTATCTCCGCCGCGACGCCGACTACCGCCGGGCCGTGCTCTTCGAGTGCGCCACCCTGACGCCCGAGGTGGAGCTGAAATGGGCCGCGATCGAGGCCGAGCGCGGCGTCCTCACCTTCTCCGAGATGGATGAGCTGGCCGACTTGGCCCGCACGCACCGCAAGCGGATCGACGGCCACACCCTGCTCTGGCACGCGAGCATTCCGGCCTGGGCGGTTTCCGACATGGCCGAGCGGCGGGACTGGGGGCCTGTGTCCCGCTATATCCAGACCGTCATGCCGCGCTATGCGGACCTGACGGCGCGGTGGGACGTGGTCAACGAGCCGATCGCCGAGGACCATGGCGTGGATGGGTTGAGGGCCAGCCCGTTCCTGGCGGCCTTCGGGCCAGACTACATCCGGCGCGCCCTTGAGACGGCCCGCGCGGCCGCGCCGCACGCCAAGCTCGCCATCAACGACTTCGGTTTCGAGCGCGACACGCCGATCGACGAGGTGCGCCGGCGGCGCCTGCTTCGCCTGCTGGGCGACCTCATCAAGGCCGGTGCGCCGCTCGACATCGTGGGCCTGGAGTCGCACCTCGACCTGGGCGTGAAGCGCCTGCCGGCCGAGCGGCTGGCCGCCTTCCTGCGGGAGATCGCCGTGCGGGGGCTGGCGATCCATGTCACCGAACTCGACGTCAAGGAGGCGGACTATCCGCTGCCCGCAACCAGGCGCGACGAGCGGGTGGCCCAGGCGGTGAAGAGCTATCTCGACGTCGTGCTGGCGCAGCCGGCGACCCGCAGCGTGACCACCTGGGGGCTCACCGACCGCTATTCGTGGCTGGAGGTGACGCCCGCCGACCTGGCGCGCTTCCCCAACGACTGGAAGGACGGATCAAGTCCCGGTCTCAACC
>JAGWSE010000446.1 GCA_028869395.1 Alphaproteobacteria bacterium
CGCGTGGCCGTGGTCGGCGCAGGCTACGCCGACGGGGTCATTCGCCGGACCCGGCGCGGCGGCAAGGTCTGGGCCGCGGGCGCCTTGCGCCCGCTCCTCAGCGTGGACATGGACCTCGCCGTCTTCGATCTCGGCGAGGCGGACGCAGCCCTCGGCGACCCTGTCGAGCTGCTCGGTCCCCATGTCCTGCTGGACGATGTCGCGGCCGCCGCGGGCACCGTCGCCCACGAGGTCCTCGTGCGCCTCAGCCAGCGCGCCGTGCGCATCTACCTGGGCGCGGTCGGCTAATCCCGACAGGCTGTCCCTCCGCTCTGGAGCTGGAAGACTGGGGCCGCGACGGGGCCAGCCGGTCCCGTCGACGGAGATGACCAGCCGAGGCCAGCCCCCGCGCCTGCGCCGGCCTGCGTGGCCGCCGCTGTCGGGCTTCAGGAGCAGCTTGGATCCGTGCGGACACGAAACCGGACGCCAAAGCGGACATCTCTGGACACTTAGCGCGATAATGAATCTTCTATCTATATGATCTCAAATGGACTTCGATCGTGGCGAAACGGTCGGAGCCATGGAGCCCATGCTCATCGGCGAGAGCTCGAGCCGACGGGGGGAGCTCGTCGACCTCGCCGTGGAGCTCGCGGCGAAGGCGGCGGGCTTTCGCCGGAGCCTTCCCCCTCAGATCGCCGTCTCGCTGGCTGAGCTCGTCCGCTCGATGAACTGCTACTACAGCAACCTCATCGAAGGGCACGACACACATCCCATCGATATCGAGCGCGCCCTCAAGGAGGACTTCAGCAAGGACGTCAGGAAACGCGACCTTCAGATCGAAGCGAGGGCGCACATCGAGGTGCAGGCGTGGATCGACGCCGGCGGGCTCGCCGGCCGAGCGCTCACCCAGGACGGCCTTCGGGAGACGCACGCGCGGTTCTGCGAACGACTGCCTGGCGAGATGCTCCGGGTCGGGGATTCGACAAGCCACGAAGAGGTTACCATCGCCCCAGGCGCGTTTCGCGAGCGCGACGTCGAAGTCGGGGGCCACCGCGCCATCAGCCCTGGCGCCGTCCCGCGATTCATGCGGCGTTTAAGGAAGCCTATTCAAGGATCGGGCGGGCGGACGCGGTGATTTCTGCGGCGACGGCCCATCACCGACTGCTCTGGATCCACCCCTTCATCGATGGGAACGGTCGTGTCGCAAGGTTGATGTCGCACGCCATCCTGCTGGAGCAGCTCGACACGGGCGCCTTGTGGTCTGTGGCCCGGGGACTGGCGCGCAACGCGGCCGACTACAAGGCCCACCTTGCGAGCTGCGACCTGCCACGACGAAACGATTATGACGGGCGAGGCACGTTGAGCGAGGAAGCCCTCTCGGAATTCGCGAAATGGTTCCTGAAGATCTGTCTCGATCAGGTCGCCTTCATGGAGAGCCTCATCCAGCCGGAGGACCTGCGCGTGCGCATCAGCTTGTGGGCGCAAGAGCAGATCCGCTTGGGCAAACTTCCGCCGAAGGCCAGAGATGTGCTCGACGCCATCCAGTACCGCGGGGAACTTCCAAGACGCGCGCTCGTCGAGATCGTCGGGACCGGCGAACGCCAAGCACGGCGCATCGCAAGTTCCTTGGTCGAGCTCGGAGCCGTAACGTCGGACAGCGCCCGAGCCCCCCTTCGCCTCGCCTTTCCGGCGACGCTCGCATCCTGCTGGATGCCGGGCCTATTCCCGGACAAGCCGACACGACAGGCCTGAGGCTTCGAGCCTGCATTCCGTTGTTCGCAGGCCCGAGGAATCGCCCTGCATCCGACTCGAAGGTTCCCGGGCGATCGCCGACTTCACGGCTCGTCCTCCCCGGGGCCGGCCCTTGAGGTCCCCGGAGGTTCCGACCAGCCTGTCCCCCGAGGCGCCCCCAGGAGCCTCGATGGAACCGGCGGCCGCCCTAATCTTCAGGAGAGCGAGGGCCCCACGGCCAGGCCAAGCTCCTCCGACAAGGCCCGCAGCCGGACATCCGCGGTCCACAGCGCCGATCCCGGCGTCAAGCGGATGGACGCGAGCAGGTGCGCGTCCACATACCCGACGCCTCGACCGGACAGCCCGCCTCGCTCGATGAGCTCAAGAACCTCCGCAGGCGTGGCGACGATGGCCTGCGGAAGAGCGGCCATCGAGCCCAGTACAATCCCTCGCGCCCGCAGGTTGCCCAGCGCCAGCTCTCCGAGGACGTAGGGGTGCATCAGCACCGAACCGGCGTCCAGCCACGCGCTCAGGGTCGGATCGCCGTGCCTGAGGTGGCCGATCCACACGGACGTGTCGACGAGGATCACGGCTCCGGGGGCCGGCGCCGCGGAACCAGCTTCAGCTGCGGCTCGGAACCGCCAAGTCGCGCCAGGCGACGCGCGCTCTCGCGCTCGATCAATGATTTCAACGCCTCGCGGACTACGGCCGACTTTTCCTTCAGGCCCGAGAGTTCCTGCGCCCGCGCAAGCAGCTCGTCATCCAGCGCCAGGGTGGTACGCATGTCAAAGCCTCTTCTGATGTTCTTTTTATCATCAAACGATGCCCTGATCCATGCCCCTGGGCTCGCGGGCGGCGAACGGTGGACGTTAAAATCCGCCCATGGACGCAGCCGGCGCCCTCGCCCCCACCTTCAGCTGGCGCAGGAAAAGGCGGCTCCAGCCTGAGCCTGAACTCGCCGCACTGGGGGGCCGTTTCCCTGTCGCCGAAGGCGTTCCCCGAAGCGGCCGAGAGCCGTGGGTCGTGCCGGCGCCTGCTAGGCGAGCCGTCCGCGGGCGAGCCTTAGGAGCACCCCCAAGACCAGGGCGACCACCAGGACCGCTGCGAAATAGCTGAGGGTCCGCTCGGCCGGCGCCGCCATCACCCGCCCGAGGCCCAGGTATAGGGCGTAGAGGCTGTAGAGCGCGCCCAGCACCATCAGGGGCAGGCCCAGGGCTGGATAGAGCGAGAAGACCCCGGCGAGCCACATCGCCGTCGAGGCGTAGGCCACCAGCTTCAAGGCCTGCAACCTGTTCGCGCGCGCGCCGAACACCGGCGCAAGAGCCCAGATCGCCAGCGAGAGCAGATAGACCCCGGCCAGGGCGAAGGCGTAGTCGGCGAGCGCGAGACCGAGGGTGGGCCAGGGGCTCATCCGCATGTGCAGGCCCGCGATGCCGCCGCCGAAGACGATCAGCCCCACGGCTCCGCAGAGCGGACCCACCGCCGCCAGCGGCGCGATGTAGCCGAGATAGAGCGAGACCGTGTCCGCGGGCTGGCTTGCGACGGCCTCCAGCGTCGCCCCCGGCCGAAGCAGCATGCCGGCCGGCCGCCACAGTCTGCGAGCGCGTCGCTCCGGCGGCTGCGCCGCATTCATGGCCGGTGGCTCCCGAAGCTTCGATTCCCGCTGCGACCGTAGCCCATGCGGCAGGCGCGGCAACCCGCGGCGGGGCCCGGACCGCCGCCATGGGGTAGACTTCGCCACGTCACGAATCAGGAGCCTCCATGGCCCGCGACGGCGCCGCCTATGTCTGCCAGGCCTGCGGATCGGTCCAGACCAAGTGGTCGGGCCAATGCCCGGGCTGCGGGGCGTGGAACACGCTTGCGGAGGAGGTGCAGAGCCGTCCGCCCGGGGCCCTGGCGCCGGCGCGCGGCGCCCGGGGGCGAGGTCTGGCCTTCGAAGGCCTGCAGGACGCCACGCCCGCCCCGCCCCGCATCATCACCGGCGTCGACGAATTCGACCGGGTGTGCGGCGGCGGCGTGGTTCCGGGCTCGGCGATCCTGCTGGGGGGCGACCCCGGCGTCGGAAAGTCCACCCTGCTCCTGCAGGTCGCCGCGGCCGCGGCGGGCCGCGGCGCGGCCTGCGCCTACATCTCCGGCGAAGAGGCCGTGGAGCAGGTCCGCGCGCGGGCCCAGCGCATGGGTCTCGCCCAGGCCCCGGTGAAGCTCGCCGCCGAGACCGCGCTGCGCGAGATCCTCGAAGGGCTCAAGCGCGACCGGTTCGACCTGGTCATCATCGATTCCATCCAGACGCTCTGGAGCGACGCCCACGAAGCCGCGCCCGGCTCGGTGACCCAGGTCCGCGCCGCGGCGGGCGAACTGGTGCGGCTTGCGAAGAAGCGCGGCGTGGCCGTCATCCTGGTGGGCCACGTGACCAAGGAGGGCGCGATCGCCGGGCCGCGGGTGATCGAGCACATGGTGGACGCCGTCCTCGCCTTCGAAGGGGAGCGCGGCTATCCCTTCCGGATCCTGCGCGGCGCCAAGAACCGCTTCGGCGCCACCGACGAGATCGGCGTCTTCGAAATGGGCGATGCGGGCCTGGCGGAGGTGAAGAACCCCTCGGCGCTGTTCCTCAACACCGCCGGCGAACGGGCCGCCGGCGCGGCGGTGTTCGCGGGAATCGAAGGCTCCCGGCCGGTTCTGGTGGAATTCCAGGCGCTCGTCGCCCCCTCAGCCTACGGGACGCCTCGCCGCGCCGTGGTGGGCTGGGACAGCGGACGCCTGGCCATGCTGCTGGCGGTCCTGGAGGCGCGGTGCGGCCTTGGCTTCGGCGACCGCGACGTCTACCTGAACGTTGCGGGGGGACTGCGCATCACCGAGCCCGCGGCGGACCTGGCCGCCGCCGCCGCTTTGGTCTCCTCCGCGCTCGACCAGGCCTTGCCGCAGGACTGCGTGGTGTTCGGGGAAATCAGCTTGTCCGGCGAGGTGCGCTCCGTGAGCCGCATGGACTCGCGCCTGAAGGAAGCCGCCAAGCTCGGCTTCCGCCGGGCGCTGGGGCCCGCCGACCTGGAAGGCGGCGGCGGCATGGCGGTCAGCGGCGCGGGTCGCCTCGCCGAGGCGGTGCGGCGGATCGGCGAAGCCCAATGGGACTGAGAATGGGATCGCC
>JAGWSE010000447.1 GCA_028869395.1 Alphaproteobacteria bacterium
CCCGCCCGCGGGGCGGCCGCCGGACGCGCAGAGACGAACGCTGAGCATGACAGGGGGAGCCACATGTCGTCATCGCTGACCCGCTGGGCCGTCGGCCTCGGCCTTGCCACCGTCGCCATGGGTCTGCTGCTGGCGCACGCCGCGCGCACGCAGGAGATCGCCGGCGCCTGGCATGGACGCCTGCAGGTCCCCAGCGGCGCCGCGCTGCGGATCGGGCTTCAGGTCAGCCGAACGCCGGACGGGAGGCTGAGCGGCTTCCTGACCAGTCCGGACCAGACCCCTCATCCGATCCCGCTCGGCACGGTCCGCATGGAAGCCGGCAAGCTGGTCTTCGACGCCCCGGCGGTGGGCGCCAGCTATCAGGGCGCCTGGGACGGCGCGCGCCAGGCCTGGGCGGGCAAGCTGAAGCAAGGCGGCCTAGACATGCCCCTGACCTTCAAAAAGGGGCCTCCGCCGCAACAGGCCTCGGCGCCCGCGACGGCCCGGCCTCAGACGCCGAAGCCGCCCTTTCCCTACCGCAGCCTCGACGTGGCTTTCGACAGCGTCCCGGGGGTGCGGCTCGCCGGAACCCTGACGTTGCCCGAAGGCGCGGGCCCGTTCCCCGCGGCCGTGCTGATCACCGGCTCCGGACCGCAGGACCGTGACGAGACCATCCTGGGCCACAAGCCGTTCCTGGTGCTCGCCGACAACCTGACCCGGCGCGGGATCGCGGTGCTGCGGGTCGACGACCGGGGCGTGGGCCAGTCCACCGGCGAGCGCGCGGACGCCACGACGGCGGACTTCGCCAAGGACACCGAGGCCGCAGTCGGCTTCCTGCGCACGCGGCGCGACATCGACCCGGCGCGGATCGGGCTGATCGGCCACTCGGAAGGCGGGATCATCGCCCCGATGGTGGCCGACGCCGACCGACGGATCGCCTTCGTCGTGCTGATGGCCGGATCGGCCGTGCCCGGCGCCGAGGTGCTGCAGTCGCAGCGCGAGGCGATCGAGCGGCTGGCCGGCGCCTCCCCCGAGGCGATCGCGCGCACCGAAGCGCAACTGGCCAAGATCAGCGCCGCTGTGGCGGACACCACCACGCCGAAACAGGCGCTGGCCCGCCTCGAGACGGAATTCCCCGGACTGCCGCCGGCCCGGGCGAAGGCCGTGGTGGACCAGCTCGGCTCGCCCTGGATGCGCTGGTTCGCCGCCTATGACCCGAGGCCCGCGCTGGAGAAGCTGCGCATCCCGGTGCTGGCGCTGAACGGGTCGAAGGACACCCAGGTCGTGCCGCAGATCAACGTGCCGGCGATGCGCCAGGCGCTGAAGGACGATCCGAAGGCGACGGTCATCGAGCTGCCGGGCCTGAATCACCTGTTCCAGGACGCCGGCACCGGCGCGCCAAGCGAATACGCGACGATCCAGGAGACGCTTTCGCCTCTGGCGCTGAAGACGATCGGCGACTGGGTGACGGCGCAGACGAAGCGGTGAGAGGCTTGGCGGCAGGTCGTGCGGCTGGCTAGCTTGGCCGTATGCGCAGACTTGCCCTCGCCCTTTCCGCCACCGCCTTCTCCGCCCTGATCCCCATCGCGCCACGCGCGGCCGCGGCGGGGCCCCCGAAAGCCGATCTGGTGATCTGGGGCGGACCGATCCACACGGCCGTGGACGCCCATCCGACGGCGCAGGCGGTGGCGGTCCGGGCCGGCCGGATCGTCTACGTCGGGGCGCGGGCGGGCGCGGCGGCTGAGGTCGGTCCGAAGACGAAGGTCATCGACCTGCACGGCGCGGCGCTGTTCCCCGGATTCACCGACTGCCACGTCCACCTCAGCGAGATCGGCGAGCGCGAACTGACGCTGAACCTGGAGGGCTCGAAGTCGGTCGCAGAGGTGAAGCAGCGGCTGGCCGCCTGGATCGCGACGCATCATCCGAAGGGGGTGATCTACGGCATGGGCTGGCACGAGGGCGGCTGGCCGGAGCACAGGTTCCTGGTCCGGGGCGACCTGGACGCGGTCGCCCCGGACCAGCCGGTTATCCTGGAGCGGGCGGACGGCCACGCGCTGGTCGCGAACTCCGCGGCGCTGAGGGCGGCCGGGATCACCGCGGCGACGCCTGCGCCCGAGGGCGGCCAGATCCTGAGGGGTCCCGACGGCCAGCCCACCGGCATGCTGGTGGACAACGCCCGGGCCCTGGTCGCCAAGCTGATGCCGGCGCCGGACGAGGCGCGCAAGATCGAGGCCTATCACGCCGCCTTCAAGGTGGAGACCGCCTACGGCTGGACCGGCGTCCACTACATGAGCGTGGACCCCGCCGACGTGACGCTGCTGGAGGCCATGGACGCACGCGGCGAGGTTCCCTTGCGGATCTACAACGCCGTGCTGGGCGTGAAGGCCGGGCCGCTGATGGCCGCCGGGCCCCGCCAGACGCCGGACGGGCGGATCACCACGCGGGCGATCAAGCTGTTCATGGATGGCGCGCTGGGTTCGCGCGGGGCGGCGCTGTTCGCCGACTACGACGACGCGCCGGGCAACAAGGGAACCTTGGTCACCGAGCCCGCCGTGATGCGGCCCATCCTCGCCGAGGCGCTGAAGCGCGGCTTCCAGGTGTCGACGCATGCGATCGGCGACCGCGCCAACGCCGAGGTGCTGAGCCTCTACGAGGCGACCTTCAAGGCGGACCCGGCGGCGGGGGCCAGGGCGCGCTGGCGGGTCGAGCACGCGCAGATCCTGCGGCCGGCCGACATCCCGCGCTTCCACCGCGACCACGTCATCGCCTCGATGCAGCCCAGCCACGCGATCGGGGACCTGCACTGGGCGGCCCAGCGGCTGGGCGAGGCCAGGCTGGAGGGCGCCTACGCCTGGAAAAGCCTGCTGGACTCCGGCGCGGTGGTGGTCGGCGGCTCCGATGCGCCGGTCGAGCGGGGAAGCCCCTTCGTCGAGTTCTACGCCGCGATCGCGCGCAAGGACCTGAACGGCTTCTCCGGCCCCGACTGGCATCGGGAGGAGCGGCTGACGCGGGCTCGGGGGCTGAAGCTGTTCACCTCGAGCGCGGCCTATGCGCGGTTCGCCGAGAAGGATCTGGGGACCATCGAGGTGGGCAAGCGGGCCGACCTTTCCGGCTTCTCCGCGGATTTCATGACCGTCCCGCCTGCGGAGATCCTGAAGGCCCACGCCGTGCTGACGGTGGTGGACGGTCAGGTGGTCTACCGGGCGGACTAGCCGGGTCGGGCGCCCGACAAAATGTCGCAACCGGCGGGATGAATCGAGCTGGGCGGTTCGTTGGGGCTTCCAGGGATGACACCCATGGGAGACTTCGAATGCAACGCAAGACCCTTGCGCTCCTCACCGCGGCGGCGAGCCTGGCCATCGGCGGCCCGGCGCTGGCCGGCCCGCTGGGCGGCGCGATCGGGGGCGGACTTGGGGGCGGGATCGGCGGAGGCCTGGGC
>JAGWSE010000448.1 GCA_028869395.1 Alphaproteobacteria bacterium
CCGCGTCCTTCGGGAGCGACTCGACCACCTGAACGGCGTTCGAGGAGGTGCAACAGATATCGGACTCCGCCTTCACCGCGGCGCTCGTGTTCACGTAGGCGACCACCAACGCATCGGGGTGCGCCCGGCGGTATTCGATTACGTCCGCAGCGGTCACCGTCTCGGCAAGTGAGCACCCAGCCTCACGCGCCGGCAGCAGCACCGTCTTGTCCGGGGAGAGGATCTTCGAGGTCTCGGCCATGAAGTGCACGCCCGCCTGGACGATCACGGCGGCGTCCGATTTCGCGGCCGCCTTCGCCAGCCCCAGGCTGTCGCCCACATAGTCGCCGACCCCGTGGAAGATCTCCGGGGTCATGTAGTTGTGGGCCAGGATGACGGCGTTCTTCTCCCGCTTCAGCCGGTTGATCTCTGCGATCAGCGGGGCGTGCGCGCGCCACTCCATCGGCGTGACGTGCCGCTTCACCTTTTCCCACGCAGGGGCGGTCGCGGCTTGGACCTCGGGGGTGAACGCGAACTGGAACCCGTCGGCGGCCATCGGATCCCTCCTTATGCTCAAAATGAGCATTTCATCGGCCTAAAAAGACGCCTCGGGGCGCGGGCCCGTCGGCGGCATTATGCTCAAATAGAGCAAAACCTGATCAAACATATAGGCCCGGGCGGCGGCGGCGCAAGCTGATTTGTCGCACCTGCGGTCAAGTTGGTGCCGCGGCGGGGCGGCCCATATCGGGGGTCCACGAAGCCAAAAGGGGGTGAGGCTCCCATTTTTCGCCGGATTCCCGCGCCAACAGGCGCGTCCCGCCGGCGCGGAAGAGGGCCGTCAACAACTCGTGAGCCGTATCCAGCCGATCCCGACCGCCCTCGCGCGCCTGGCCCTGACGGGCGGGGCGCTCCTCACGCTGGCCGCCTGCTGGGGGCCTTCGCAACCGCCCCACGTCCAGTTCACCTTGGCGAAGCTGTCGATCCAGCGGATGAAGCCGCTGGCCATCGACGCCAGCGATCCGAACCCGATCAACGGTCTGCCGCCGGCCCAGGCGATGCAGGCCACCGGCGCCGCCGCCGAGGCGCTCAACGCGGAGCGGCCCTTCGCCGACGCGCCGATCGAGGCCATGCGGCCGTTCGTCCTCAGGACCGACGCCGCCGACCAGGCGCGCGCGGTCCATTGCCTGGCGCAGGCCGTCTACTACGAGTCCGCCCGCGAGCCGCTGAGGGGCCAGGAGGCCGTGGCCCAGGTGGTGATCAACCGCGTCCGGCATCCGGCCTATCCGAAGTCGATCTGCGGCGTCGTCTATCAGGGCGCCTCGCTGCCCACCGGCTGCCAGTTCACCTTCACCTGCGACGGGGCGCTGCGGCAGACGCCGGAGCCGGCGCTCTGGGACCGGGCGGTGTTCGTAGCGCGCCAGGCGCTCGCAGGCTTCGTCGACAAGGACGTGGGCTCGGCCACCCATTATCACGCCGCCTACGTCGCGCCGTACTGGGCGCCAAGCCTCGTGAAGCTCACCCAGATCGGCCAGCATATCTTCTACCGCTGGGGCGGCGCCTGGGGGCGGCCCTCCGCCTTCACCGGCCACTACGACGGCCACGAGGCGGTGCTGACGCCCGCCATCCTGCGCAGCGCCCCCCAGATCCCGCCTGACGCCTCGCCGGCGCCCGCCGAGCGCAAGGTCACCCTGGCCATGGCCGGTCAGGTCCGCACCTACAAGGTGGCCGATCCCGGCCAGACCGTCGGCGACAGCGGGCAGGACGAGGGCGTGCTGCACGCCTCGCGCCGGCGCCCCACGGCCGAGCAGATCCAGGCGATCAACGCCAGGCTGGCGGCGCTGGACGCCAGCATGCGCGGCGCCGCGTCCGCCCCCGTGGCGGACAACGCCGCCCAGGCTGCGGTCCCCGCTTCGGCCCAGATCCCGTCCCAGGCCCGGGCTGGGGGTTAGGTCCCGAACGCGTCCGGATAGGCGACCGTCATCGGCGCGGCGAAGGCGCCCGCGGCCAGGCCCAGCGCCATGAACGCCGGAAGGCCCTGGAACGGCGAGGCGACCTGAGCGGCCGCGGCCGCCGTGAAGCCGAACCTCGGATAATAGCCCGTGTGCCCCAGCACCAGCACGCCGACCGCGCCGAACTCCGGCGCGCTTTCCAGGCCTGCGCGCACCAGGCCCGAACCGATGCCGCTCCGCTGCACGTCCGGCCGCACGGCCATCGGACCCAGCGCCGTATAGAGTTCGCTCCGGTCGGCCCACAGCCGGCTGAACATCACGTGGCCGACCAAGGCGCCGTCCGCTTCCGCCACCAGCTCGAACATGGCGTCGCCGTCGGCGCGCAGGCGCTCGACGATCCGCGCCTCGTCCGCGCGTCCGAACGCCGCCTCCACCACCTTGGCGATGGCCGGCCGATCGGCGGTCCTAGCGTATCGGATCATTGCGCCAGCCTAGCCGCCGCCGGGCGCGCCGGCGAGGGCTGCCTCAGCGATCGCGGAACGGCCGCGGTTCGGGCGCGACCGGCGCGCCCCGCTCTTCGTGCTTCTCGTTGCGGCGCGCCTCGGCCGCCAGCTTGCGCCAGCCCTCGGCGATCGATTCGTAGACCTGCCGCTCGGCCGGCGTGCCGGCCCGGTTCGCCATCCGCAGGACGGCCTCCGCCTGGGCCATATAGCGTTCGCTGTCGCGCATCGTCGTTCCTAGACGGCGACAACCGGCAAGGAAGCCGATGGGTTTCCCCAAGGCGGGTTCAACAGGTCCCGGCGCTCACCAGACCCCGATCTTCTCCGCCTCGGCGTGGCTGATGGGATGATGCGCCCGCCGATGGTCCTCCTCGGCCAGGAACCGCACGGCTTCCAGCGCCGCCATGCACCCCATCCCCGCCGCCGTGACGGCCTGGCGATAGACGTCGTCGGTCACGTCGCCGGCCGCGTACACGCCCTCGATCGCGGTCGACGCCGTTCCGGGCTTCACTTTCAGATAGCCCGCCTGGTCCATCTCCAGCTGGCCCTTGAACAGCTGCGAGGCCGGCGCGTGGCCGATGGCGATGAACACGCCGTCGCAGCCGATCTCGCGCATTTCGCCGGTCTTCACGTTCTTCAGGCGCACGCCGGTGACCCCCAGCGGGTCGCTCTGGCCCAGCACCTCGTCGATCGCGCTGTCCCAGACGACCTCGACCTTGGGATTGGCGAACAGCCGCTCCTGCAGGATCTTCTCGGCGCGGAACTCGTCGCGCCGGTGCACAACCGTCACCTTCGACGCGAAATTCGTCAGGAACAGCGCCTCTTCCACCGCGGTGTTGCCGCCGCCCACCACCACGACCGCCTTGCCGCGGTAGAAGAAGCCGTCGCAGGTCGCGCAGGCCGAGACGCCGAAGCCCTGGAACGTCTGCTCGGAGGCCAGCCCCAGCCACTTCGCCTGGGCGCCGGTGGCGATGATCAGGGTCTCGGCGAGCCACGTCTGGCCGCTGTCGGTCTCCAGCCGGAACGGCCGCCTGGACAGGTCGGCGGAGGTGACGATGTCGTTGACGATCTCCGTGCCCATGTGCGCGGCCTGCGCCTGCATCTGCTCCATCAGCCAGGGGCCCTGGACCACTTCGGCGAAGCCCGGGTAGTTCTCCACGTCGGTGGTGATGGTGAGCTGTCCGCCGGGCTGGATGCCCTGGATCAGCACCGGCTGCAGCAGCGCGCGCGCGGCGTAGACCGCGGCGGTATAGCCCGCGGGGCCCGAGCCCACGATCAGGCAGCGGGCGGAACGGGCCCCGACGAGGGACTCTGGGCGGGGTTCGGAACGATCTTCAGCCATCCCCGTAATGTAGGCGGATTCTGGAGCGGTGCGATGGACGACCATCTGAAAGAGCTGGGTATCTGGGCCGGTGTCGGCGCCGCGCTCGGCATGGGCGTGGCCCTCGGCCTCGGCATGCGGGTGCTGGCGGTGGGCGCGCTCGCGGGCCTCGGCGCGGGCGCGGCCATGGGCGTGGCTGTCGGCATGAAGGGCCGCAAGGCGCAGACGCCGGCCCTCGAGGGGCCCGCCTTCCACTAGCCCAAATGCAAGAAG
>JAGWSE010000037.1 GCA_028869395.1 Alphaproteobacteria bacterium
GCCGCCACCGGCGGCGGGGACAAGACCGACGCGAAGTAGGCAGGGTCCGCTCCCGACCATGGTCTCAAAGACCGCTTTCTACCCCAAGCCTAAGTCCGGGGAGTCCGCTGAGCGGCTTTTCATGCGATCCGTCCGGACGGCGCTGGCGGGGCTCCGGGCTGCGGATTAGGGCGCCAGATCGATGCCTGAACCCCTCCAGCTCGACCGCGCCTTCGGCCGCCGGGCCTTCGGCGCGGACGCCACCAACTACGACACCGCCCGTCCGGCCTATCCGGACTGGGTGTTCGAGACACTGCGCGACGAGTGCGGCGTCGGCGCCGCGACCCGCGCGTTCGAGATCGGCGCCGGGACCGGCAAGGCGACCGGACCCCTGCTGGCGCTGGGCGCGAACCCTCTGCTCGCTATCGAGCCGGATCCGCGCCTCGGCGAATATCTGCGTCGCGCCTTCCCGACGCCTGCACTCAGGGTCGCGACGCAAACCTTTGAGGACGTAGAGCTAGAGTCGGGCGCCTTCGACCTTGGCCTATCGGCCACCGCTTTCCACTGGCTCCACGAGGGCCCGGCGCTCTCCAAGATCGCGCGCAGCCTGCGAGCCGGAGGCTGGTGGGCAGCGCTCTGGAACAATTTCGGCGACGACGCCTACCCCGACACCTTCCACCTGGCGACGCAAGGGGTGTTGGCCGGCCCTGCCAGTCCCCGGGAAGGGCAGCGCGGCATACCGTTCGGACTGGACGCCGCGGCCCGCATCGCGGCGATCGACGCCACCGGCGCTTTCGAGCGGGTGCTCTATCACACCAGTCACTGGCCGCTGGTGCTGACCGCCGATCAGACCGTAGCGCTCTATGCGACCTATTCCAACGTCACCGCGCTACCGAACGCCGCCGACGTCCTGGCTGAGCTGCGCCGGATCGCCGAGACCGAGTTCGCTGGCGGGGTCACGCGAAACATGACCACCATTCTCTATCTGGCTCGCCGCAGCGCTTGATGCTTACGGCCGGTGAAGCTCCGTCCAAACGGCTCCTTCCTCCGGCCCGCCATTCAGGTGCAGAAGTCCGCTTCCACCGGTCTCCGACCGCCTGAACGCCCGCTCGGCGCCGTCCCTAGCCCAGCACCAGCGCACAGCTCTCGTTGATGGTCGGGCGCGAGACCACCACGCGCGACAGGCCCGGGAAGTCGGCCTTCAGGCGCTCGGCGAAATAGAGGCAGATGTGCTCAAGCGTCGGGCTCTCCAGCCCGGCCTTCTCGTTCAGCAGACCGTGGTCCAGCTCAGCCGCCACCGCCGCCAGCTTGCGGCCGAGCTCGCCCAGGTCCGCCACCCAGCCCACCTTGCCCTGCGCCTCGCCGCGCACCGTCGCCTCCACGCGGAACGAGTGGCCGTGCAGGCGGGTGTAGGGCCCTTGCGGGCCGTCCGGAAGCTGGTGCGCCGCATCGAAGGTCGCGGCCTTGGTGATCTCGAAGATGGCGGGGCTCATTGTCGGGGATTTTCGCGGGCGGCCGCGCGCGAGGCGTCAGGCGATGCCCAGGTACTTGTGGGTCTGGACGCTTAAACGCCAGCGGGGGTGGGCAAGGCAATAGGCGATGGCGGCCGCCGTGTTCGCGGCGAGCTCGGGCCCGTCCATCGGCTGCAGCAGGAAGCGCTCGAAATCCAGTCCCTCGAAGCGCGCCGGATCGACGCCCGCCTGCGGATAGACCAGCTTCAGCTCCTGGCCGCGCGTCTGGGCCAGCGGCGCGTCGGCCTTCGGGCTGACGCAGATCCAGTCGAGGCCCGCCGGCGCGGCCAGAGTGCCGTTGGTCTCCAGCGCCAGCGAGAAGCCGCGCCCGTGCAGCGCCGCGATCAGCGCCTCGTCCACCTGCAGCAGCGGCTCGCCGCCGGTCAGCACCACCAGCCGCTCGCCGTTCCCGCCACGCCACGCCGCCTCGACCGCCGCCGCGAGCTCTTCGGCGCTCGCGAAACGCCCGCCGCCGGGCCCGTCCATCCCCACGAAATCGGTGTCGCAGAAGGTGCAGACCGCGCCGGCCCGATCTGCCTCGCGCCCGCTCCACAGGTTGCAGCCGGCGAAGCGGCAGAACACCGCCGCCCGGCCCGCCTGGCCGCCCTCGCCCTGCAGGGTCAGGAAGATCTCCTTGACGGCGTAGCTCATGCGGCGATCTGCGGCCGCCCGCCGGCGACCCATTCGTCCCAGCCCTTCGCCCGCAGCTCGCACGCCGGACAGGTCCCGCAGCCGTGCCCCCAGGCGTGCATCTCGCCGCGCTCGCCCAGGTAACAGGTGTGGCTGTCCGCGCGGATGATCTCCACCAGCGCCGCCCCGCCCAGGCCCTTCGCCAGCGCCCAGGTCTCGGCCTTGGTCAGCCGCATCAGCGGCGTGTCGATCACGAAGTCCTGCGCCATGCCCAGGTTCAGCGCCTGCTGCATGGCGTCCAGGGTGTCGCGCCGGCAGTCCGGATAGCCCGAGAAGTCGGTCTCGCACATGCCGCCCACCAGGCGCCTCAGCCCGCGCCGGTCGGCCAGCGCGGCGGCATGGACGAAGAAGGCGAGGTTGCGCCCCGGCACGAAGGTCGAGGGCAGGCCCTTGTCGGTCATCTCGATCGCCCGCTCGGCGGTGAGCGCCGAGTCCGCCACCTGGCCGAAGCCCCTCAGGTCCAGCATGTGGTCCTCGCCCAGCCGCGCGGCCCAGGCGGGAGAGGCCTCGGCGATCCTGCCGCGCACCACCTGGCGCGCGGTCAGCTCCACCGCGTGGCGCTGGCCGTAGTCGAAGCCCACCGTCTCGACCCGGTCGTACCGGTCGAGCGCCCAGGCCAGGCAGACGGTGGAATCCTGGCCGCCGGAGAAGAGGACGAGCGCGCTTGTGCCCATGGGCGCCATATGCGCGCTCCGCCGCCGTTTCGGAAGCCTCGCCCGGCTGCGCCGCGGCAGGCGCCTGGCTCAAAGCAACGCCGAATAATCGCGTTCCATAACACTGATTTTCTTCCAGAAGATTCGAGTGTTACGCCAATTCGAACGGCGCCGCGGCCGGCATAGCCATGTTCAGATTTCGTCGGTCCCTGCAAAAACGGTGTATTTGCGTCACACCGCCGCCACGAACCGCGCCTCCCGCGGACGTTCTCGCGGATAGGTTATCAATGTCCAGTTGACCCTTCCCGACCCCCGGCCCGAGGGTCCGCCTCCCTCGGGCGCCTCCCCGCGCCCGACCCACCACACGGCCAACTTGACGAGGTTCCGGACCATGCGTCCGGCGCCCGGGAGGACTTCATGTCGCCTATCGCCCCGCGCCTGCGCGCCCTGCTCGTCGCAGGCGCCTCCGCCGCCGCCCTTTCCGCCGTCGCCGCCCC
>JAGWSE010000449.1 GCA_028869395.1 Alphaproteobacteria bacterium
CCACACCAGCTTCTCGACCTCCTCGGCGACGCCGGAGGAGACGGCGCTGTTGCCGATATTGGCGTTGACCTTGACCAGGAAGTTACGGCCGATCGCCATCGGCTCGAGCTCGGTGTGGTTGATGTTGGCCGGGATGATGGCGCGCCCGCGGGCCACCTCGTCGCGCACGAACTCGGGCGTGCACAGGTCCGGAATCTCGGCGCCGAAGGGCTCGCCGTCACGCAGGCCGGCCGTCTGGCGGCGAAGGTTCTCGCGGATCGCGACGTACTCCATCTCGGCCGTGACGACGCCGCGCCGGGCGTATTCGAGCTGGGTGACCGCCATCCCGCCCCTGGCGCGATAGACCCGGCGCGGCGCCGAGAAACGCGGGGCGAGGCCCGCCCCCGCCGCAAAGCCGTTGTCCTCCGGCTTCACCTCGCGCGGATTCGCCACGATCTCCACGTCGCCGCGCGAGACCACCCAGGGCTCGCGGGACTTCGAGAGCCCGTTCTCGATGTCGATCGAGACCGCCGGGTCGGTGTACGGCCCCGAGGAGTCGTAAAGCGTCAGCGCCGGCTCGTTCGCGCTCGGATGCACCGCCACCTCGCGGAACGGCACGCGGATGTCGGGCCACAGCACGCCCGCCTCATAGACCTTTCTCGAGCCGGGGCGTTCGCCGGTCGGAATGGCGGCGGGGTCCAGCTGGCCTGTGGGCTTGTTCATGACGGGCGCTCCAAAAGGTCGGACCACGGGCGCCAGGTCAGGATCGATCCTTCCCTTCGCCGGCATGACCCGGATCAGGTTCGACGGGTCGCGGGGCATGCACCCGCCTCTCAGCCGCTTGCCGCGGCGCCCCGAGGAAAGCGCGGACGCTACGCCCGACCATGCCGTTGCGCCAACCACTTTTCCTAATCGCGCGGAACAAGCCGGGGCATGATAGGTTGCCGCGCAAGGAGACCAAGGCCATGAAGACGCTTGCCATCCTGGGCGTGCTCGGAGCCGCCGCAACCCTCGCCGCCTGTCAGGATTATTCCGGCCCTCCCGCCACCGCCACGGCCGCCCCGGCCTACGCGGCCCCGGCGGCGGCCACCGTGCCGGCTTGCTTCCGCACCCAGGACATCCGCAACCACACCGTCGCGGACGGGCACACGGCCTACATCGACGTGGGCGGCCGCGCCGTCTATCGCATCGAGACCAGCGGCGACTGCTTCGCCGGCGCGACTTCCACCGATCCCATCGTCATGCGCGAGCCGCCGGGCTCGACCCAGATCTGCAAGCCCATCGACATGGACCTCAGCGTCGCCATCGGGGGAGGCCTGCCGATCCACTGCATCGTGAGCTCGGTCACGCCCATGACCCCGCAGGAAGTGGCGGCGCTGCCGCCGAGGCTCCGGCCCTAGAGGGGCGCCAGCCCCGTGTTTGGGTGGGAACGGGTTTAGGTGGTAGGGCGAGGACATGCACCTCGCCCGCTACAACCCGGTCCGCTTCGCCCACCTGCCGACGCCGCTCGAGCCGATGCCGCGGCTCAGCGAGGCGCTGATGACGCCTGGCGGCGGACCCAACCTGTGGGTCAAGCGCGACGACTGCACCGGACTGGCGGGCGGCGGCAACAAGACGCGCAAGCTCGAGTACCTGATCGCCGACGCCCTGGCCAACGACGCCGACACCCTGGTCACGCAGGGCGCGATCCAGTCGAACCACGTGCGCCAGACCGCGGCGGCCGCGGCCAAGTTCGGGCTGGCCTGCGAGATCATCCTCGAGCACCGCACCGGCTCGCAGGCCGTCGACTACAACCGCTCCGGCAATGTCCTGCTGGACGAGTTGCTGGGCGCCAGGACGCGGACGGTCGCGGGCGGGACCGACATGAACCAGGCGCTGGCGGAGGTCGCCGCGGAGGTCGCCGATCGCGGCGGCCGGCCCTACGTGATCCCTGGCGGCGGCTCAAACATCATCGGCGCGCTGGGCTACGTAGAGTGCGCCCTCGAACTCGTCGCCCAGGCCAACGAGATCGGACTGGAGATCGACCGCATCGTGACGGCCACCGGCAGCGCCGGCACTCACGCAGGCCTCGTCGCAGGCCTCGCCGTCATGGGCGCGGACATCCCGGTGCTGGGGGTCGGGGTCCGCGCGCCGAAGGACGTGCAGGAAGCCAATGTCTTCAGGCTCGCGCAGGATACGGCCGAACTTCTCGGCCATCGCGAACGGGTGAGCCGGGAGATGGTCACGGCCGATTGCGACTACGTGGGCGCCGGCTATGGAATCATCGACGATCAGGTGATCGAGGCCCTGAAGCTCGTGGCCCGAACGGAGGGCCTGCTGCTCGATCCCGTCTATACGGGCAAGGCCATGAAGGGACTGATCGCGCTTTCGCGCGCCGGACGCTTCGACGGCGAGACCGTCGTCTTCCTGCACACCGGCGGGGCGCAGGGCCTCTCCGGCTACCAGAGCGAGATGGAGGGCAAGCTCGAATGACTCGCAGCCTCACCCTGGGCGTGCTCGGCGGCATGGGCCCTGCCGCCACCGTGGATTTCCTGCAGAAGATCCAGGCCTACACGCCGGCCAGGGAGGACCAGGACCACATCCGCGTGCTGGTCGACATCAACCCCAAGGTGCCGGACCGCAACACGCCGGGCTCGCTCGCCGGGCCGGTGCTGGCGGAGATGGCGGGCGCGCTCGGAGGCGCGGGCGCCGAGGTGCTGGCGATCGCCTGCAACACCGCGCACGCCTACGCCGGGCTGATCCAGCGGGCGTCCGGCCTGCCGCTGATCGACATGATCGAGACGGGCGCCCAGGCTGCAGCCAGATCGGGCGCCCGGCGGGCCGGCGTGCTCGGCACACGCGGAGCCCTCAAGCTCTACCGCGAATACCTCGCGGCCCAGGCGATGGGCCTGGTGAGCCTGCCCTCCGAAAGCCAGGAGCGGTTCATGGGCCTCGTCTACCGGATCAAGGGCGGCGATGTCGGAGCGGAGGTGAAGGCTGGCATGGCCGCGCTCGCGGCCGAGCTCGTGGCCGGCGGCGCCGAGGCGATCATCGCCGGCTGCACCGAGGTTCCGCTGGTGCTGAGCCAGGGAGACCTGAAGGGGATCGAGTTCATCGACCCCGGCGACCTGCTCGCCCGCCGCTGCGTCGCCGTCTGCCTCGGCATGGAGCCCGTTCCGGCCCAGCCCGCCTGAGGCGCATCGCCGGACGACAGCTCCGGGCGGCTCAGTCGCGCGGCCTGGAGGCGTCGAGGACCCGCTTGTCGGACTCGGCGAGCGCCTTGTCCGAGATGGTGGGCAACTGGCTCGTGTCGATTTGTGCGTAGGGCGGTGGGCCGCTCACGTCCGGAGGCCGAAGCGGAGGGGCCCTGCGCTGCGCCTGGATGTCGGCGACCGCCTTGTCGGCGCCCATCTGCGCCTCCAGGCGGTAGAGGTCGTTCTGCTGCTGGATCGCCTGCTGGCGGAGCTGTTCCTGCTGAACGAGCATCGACTGGTATTGCGCGATCGCGGCCGCCTGCGGCATCACTTGACCGCTGGGATAGTAGACCGGCGGGGCAGGCGGCGCCTGCGCCAGCGCCGGGCCGGCGACCGCCAGGGCGGCGGTAATGACAAGAAGGCGCATGGGTTCACTCGTCCGGACCCCGAAGATGGGGGCTCGCACCGGCGCCCGCTACTCTCGCTGGATCACGTGGAAGCGAGTGAGCTGCTGCTTGGGGGCCGCCCAGTCGGGGCTGAGCTGGACCGCCTTCTGGTAGTCGAGATAGGCGCCCTTCACGTCGTCCAGTCCTTCGTCGGCGATCGCGCGGTTGTAGTAGGCCTTCGCCGGTTCCTCGACGCCCAGCGCAAGTCCACGGTTCACGTCGGCCAGCCCTGCGGCGTATTTGTGCTCCCCGATCAGGGCCGCGCCGCGGTTCACGTAGATCTCCGCCAGATCGGGCTGGAACCGCGCGGCGAAGTTGAAGTCCGCGAGCGCCGCCTCCATGTCGCCGCGCCGGAGTTTCATGATTCCGCGGTTGACGAGGGTGCCGGCCCTGTCGCGCGGACTGAGAATCTCGGTGTCCAGCGCCTGCGTGCAGCTCTCCTCGGCGCGCAGGTCCGACGCACCGGCGATCGCCGCCTTCGAACACGCCTCCGCCATACCGCCGCCGATTACGGTCACCGAGGCCCGCGCCGGGCCGGCGCCGGCCAGCAGGGCCGCACCCGCGAGTCCCGCGAGGGCTCCGACCAGCCGCTTCATGACGGACCTCCCTCTGCCAGGGCCGGCGCGGCCTTCGCCGCATACCGGCGTTCTTGGAAAGAGTCCTCCCGGGCCGGTCACCTGTCAACGCACAGCTTCGCGTGACCAGCGGTGGCGCACGTGCGGCGCCGATGGTAGCCGGCGCCCCGCTGCGCTGGCGAACGCCGGGAGGCATGCCGAACGTCATCACGCTTCCTTGTGAGCCCTGTGCCGGTGGCGCTCGGTCGCCAACCCACCCACATATGTGCCAAATGGGCAGATGGCGGATCGCTTGCCCCGGGCGGCCGCCGCCGATCCGGAAGTTGACGAAGATCATGGAAGGCGGCGACCAATCCAGATAGGGCGGCCAACGGTGGACAAGGGCTGAACGGATGAACCGGCGGGCGGTGAAGCGACAGGCGGCGACGCGATTGAGCGACGAGGACTATGTCGCCTTGAGCGCCTTCCGGCTGGCGCTGCGCAGATTCCTGAAGTTCAGCGAGGCCGGCGCGCACACCTATGGCCTGACGGCCCAGCAGCATCAGGCGCTCCTGGCGGTCCGGGCGCACCGCGGCGAAGAGCCCATGAGCATCGGCGAACTCGCCGATAGTCTGCTCATCAAGAACCACAGCGCGGTCGGCCTCGTGGCGCGCCTGCAGGCGCGTGGATTGGTGGTGCGAAAGCCGTCCCCGGGTGACCGCCGGCGCGTGCTGCTGGCCATCACCCCCGAAGCTCAGGGCATGCTCGACCAGATCTCGCGGGGCAATCTGGACGAACTGAAGAGCAACGCCGAGGCCTTCGAGGCCCTGCTGTCGTCTTTGCGACGCATCGACGCCCGCGCTGCAGCGGAGGACTGAGCGCCCGGCCGCTGATCTCGATCAAGGCGCGGCGCGGCGCGCCATGGGCTTCTGGGCGCCGAAGGAGGGCGCCCATGAAGCATGCGATCATCGTGGCCCACCCCAACCCGAAGAGCCTGAGCTGCACCATTTCAGCCGCCTACGCGGCCGCCGTGCGCAAGCTCGGCCACACCTGCCTCGAGCGCGACCTCTACGGGCTGGACTTCGACCCCCGCCTGAAGGCCGCCGAGCTGCCGGGTCCGGCAGGCCCGCATTTCGCCGAGGATGTCCTTCGCGAACGCGCGCTCCTGAAGGACGCCGACGTGTTCTGCTTCGTCTACCCGCTCTGGTTCAACGCCCCGCCGGCGATCCTGAAGGGCTATGTGGACCGGGTGTTCGGCTTCGGCTTCGGCTATGAGCCCGGTCCGGGCGGCACGAGCCCGTTGCTGGAAGGCCGCCGGCTGATCAGCTTCACCACGTCCGGTGCGCCTGAGGCGTGGGTGCGCGACACCGGCGCGCTCACCGCGCTCATGGCGCTGTTCGACGCGCACCTGGCCGCCGTCTGCGGCCTGACCGTCGTCGACCACGTCCATAGCGGCGGGATCGTGCCGGGCATAACGTCCGAGTCCGTGGACGGCCTGATCGACAAGGTTTCGGCCGCGGCAGCCCACTGCTTCGGGTCCGACGCGATCCTCGCCTGAAGCCTCCGCAGAATCCCTTAAGCGGAACACCCGAATACCGGCGCAGACGGCCCTGAGGCACCCTGTCCGGAGAATGAAGGACAGGAGCGCGCCATGACCCTCGTGACGGAGGCGCCCGCTCGGGGCCCGGCGGCCGCATCGGCGGTCGTTTCGTGGAAGACCATCCTCGTGCACG
>JAGWSE010000450.1 GCA_028869395.1 Alphaproteobacteria bacterium
ACCGAGATCGACCCGATCTGCGCGCTGCAGGCGGCGATGGAGGGCTATGAGGTCCAGACCCTGGAGGACGTGGCCGGCGCGGCCGACATCTTCGTCACCGCCACCGGCAACAAGGACGTCATCCGTCTCGAGCACATGCGCGAGATGAAGAACAACGCCATCGTCTGCAACATCGGCCACTTCGATTCCGAGATCCAGATCGCGGGCCTGCGCAACTACAAGTGGGACAAGATCAAGGACCAGGTCCACCATGTGGAGTTCCCGGACGGCAAGAAGATCATCGTCCTGTCGGAGGGCCGCCTCTTGAACCTCGGCAACGCCACCGGCCACCCGAGCTTCGTGATGAGCGCCTCCTTCACCAACCCGACGCTGGCCCAGATCGAGCTGTGGCAACACGGGGCGAAGTACGAGACCCGCGTCTACACCCTGCCTAAGCACCTCGACGAGAAGGTCGCCATGCTGCACCTGGAGAAGCTGGGCGCGAAGCTCACCGAGCTCTCCAAGGACCAGGCCGACTACATTGGCGTGCCGAAGCAGGGGCCCTTCAAGCCGGACCACTATCGGTATTGAGCCCGGCCGTGGGAGGATGAGCGCGATGCCCGTCGCCCTCATCCTGTCCTCCTTCGTCTCGGCGAGCCGCATCGGCGGGGCGGCGCAGCAATACGTGCTGGCCGCCCACCGGATCGACCCGGTGCTGGCGCCCACCGTTATGTTCGGCCGCAGCCCGGCCATGGGCGGCCAGGGCGAGACGACCGCGGCGCCGGTGTTGCGCCGGATGCTGGCGGACATCGAAGCCGACGCCATGTTCGGCGAGGTCGACCTGGTGATCACCGGACACTTTTCGGCGGTCGTCCAGGTGGAGATCGCCGCCGACCTGCTGGAGCGGGTGCGCGCGGGCTCTCCGCGCCGGCCCACCGTCGTCGTCGACCCGATCATGGGCGATGCGCCGAAGGGTCTCTACGTGAGGCCGGACGTGGCCGCCGCCGTCGCCGACCGGCTGGTCCCCCTCGCGGACTGGATCACGCCGAACGCGTGGGAACTGGCGCACCTCTCCGGGATGGCGGTCGAGGACGCCCGCAGCGCGGCGGCCGCCGCCGCCAGCCTCGGCCGCCCGGCGCTGGTCACCTCCGTGCCGGCGCGGACCGACGAGATCGGCATACTGTTCTGGCAGGCCGGCGAGATGATCCTGTTCGCGCATCCGAGGCTCGCCCAGGCGCCCAGCGGCACCGGCGATCTGGTTACGGCGAGCTTCGGCGCGGGGCTGGTCGAGGGGCTCGCGCCCGCCGCCGCCGCCGAGCGCGCGGCCCGCGCGGTGGCCGAAGCCGTACAGGCGGCGAAGGCCTGGCGCATAGCCGACCTGCCGCTGGTCGCAATCGCCGATCGGCTGGTGCGGCCGACCGCCGAGGTGCGTATAGAGCGCCTGTGACGCCGCGCAGCGCCCTCAGGCTTCAGATCGAAGGCCACGTCCAGGGCGTGGGGTTCCGCTGGTGGACCGTGAGCGCCGCGCGGCGGCTCGGACTCGCCGGCTGGGTGCGCAACCGGCGCGACGGCTCCGTCGAGGTGCTGGTCGTCGGCGAGGTGGAGATCCTGGCGGGGTTCGAGCGGCTCTGCTGGCAGGGGCCGAGCGCGGCGCGGGTGACGTCGGTGCGGCGCAGCCCGGCCGACGACGACGGCAGCGAAGGCTTCGAGGAAAGGGCGACAGTCTGATGGTGGAGATTTCCGGAACTTGCCCGCCGCGGTTCGCCCCGGTGAAGGACGCCTTCGCCGCGAACTTCGACGCCGGTCTGGAACTCGGGGCGCGGTTCACCCTCGTCCAGGCGGGCGAGTCGGTGGTGGACATCTGGGCTGGCTACGCCGACCGCAAGGAGACGAAGCCCTTCGACGAGACCACGCTCGCCCCGATCTTCTCCACCGGCAAGGCGGTGGCGGCGCTGCTGATCGCCCGGCTCGTTGACCAGGGCAAGCTCGACTACGACCAGACCGTCGCCAGGGTCTGGCCGGAGTTCGCGCAAGCGGGCAAGGCCGCCATCACCGTCTAGCAGGTGATGAGCCATCAGGAAGGGCTTTCCGGCTTCCCCGACGAGATGGATCCGGCGCTGTGGTTCGACTGGGATGCGATCTGCGCCAGGCTCGCCGCCATGGCCCCGCTCTGGCCGCCGGGAACGGCCAGCGGCTACCACCCGATCACCTTCGGCTATCTGGCAGGCGAGATCTTCCGCCGCGCGGACGGCCGGACCATGGGCCAGGCGCTGGCGGAGGACCTCCGCGGGCCCTTCGGCCTCGACATCTGGATCGGGCTACCGGACGCCGAGTTCGGCCGCGTGTGCGAGGTGCAGCGACCGAGCGCACTGCCCGACTTCGGCCACCTCAACGAGCCGACCAAGGCCGCCTTCCTGGTTCCATGGGCGCAGCCCGGCGGCCGCAGCAGCGCCGAGTGGCGCCGCATCGAGATCCCGTCGGCCAATGCGCACGCCACGGCGGCCGGCCTCGCCCGGCTGATGGGGGCGCTCGCTAATGAGGGCTGGCTGGACGGCGAGGACATCCTGTCGCCCGCGCTGATCGCCGAGGCCTCGCGCCAGAGGATCTTCGGCCAGGATCTGGTGCTGCCGTACGTCATGAGCTGGGCCGCCGGGTTCATGCGCAACGCGCCCAACTTCCCCTGGGGGCCGGGGACGCAGAGCTTCGGCCATTCCGGCTGGGGCGGCTCCTGCGCCTTCGCCGATCCGGAGCGCAAGCTGGCCGGGGCCTATGTGATGAACAAGCAGGGGGTCCAGCTGATGGGCGACGACCGGCCCAGGCGGCTGATCGAGGCGGCTTACGCGAGCCTTTAGCGCAGGCGGTCGAGCCTCAGCCGCTGGCGCTCGTCGGTGAGCCTGCGCAGCGCCCCGAACGAGACGATGAAGCTCGTCAGTCCGCTGGCGCCGGAGAGCAGGAACATCAGCAGGATCTGGTATTTCACCGCCTCCACGGGATCGAGGCCCGCCAGGATCTGGCCGGTCATGATGCCGGGAAGGGTGATCACCCCGGCCGCCGACATCTGGTTGATGATCGGCATCAGGCTGCGGCGGATGGCGTCGCGCAGCAACGGGAAGGTGGCCTCGTGGAAGCTCGCGCCGAGCGCCAGCTGCGCCTCGATGCCCGGTTTCTGGCGGGCGACGCCGGAGAGCATGGAATCGAGGGCGAGGCTCCCGGAGTTCAGCACCGAGCCCAGGATGATGCCCACCAGGGTCACGGCATAGCGCGCGTCGTACCAGGGATGCGGCCGGATGGCGGTGAGCAGGGCGAGCCCCACCGTCACAACGGTCGCGGTCGCCACGCCCCCCGCCGCAAGGCCGAGTCCCGTCCAGCCCTTGAACTTCTGCTCCGGCCGGGCGGCGATCTCGCGCGCCGCGATCGCCGACATGACCAGGATGATGACCAGGGTCGCGGCCGGGTTGTGCAGGCCGAAGACGAAC
>JAGWSE010000451.1 GCA_028869395.1 Alphaproteobacteria bacterium
CGCTGGGCGTCGTTGAAGTAGGCCGGGACGGTGATGACCGCCTTCTCGACCTTCTCGCCGAGGTGGGCTTCGGCGTCTTCCTTGATCTTCTGCAGGATGAAGGCGGAGATCTGCTGGGGCGAATAGTCCTTGCCGTGGGCGCGCACCCAGGCGTCGCCGTTGGCGCCCTTGACGATCTCGTAGGGCACCATGCCCTTGTCCTTCTCGACCATCGGGTCGTTCCACTGGCGCCCGATCAGGCGCTTGATGGCGAAGAAGGTGTTGGCGGGATTGGTGACCGCTTGGCGCTTGGCCGGCTGCCCCACGAGGCGCTCGCCGTCCTCCATGAAGGCGACGACCGACGGAGTGGTCCGTGCGCCTTCGGCGTTTTCGATCACCTTCGGCTGCTTGCCGTCCATGATGGCGACGCACGAGTTCGTGGTGCCGAGGTCGATGCCGATGATCTTGCTCATGTTTGAGTCTTGCTCGCTCCTACTTGGCGGACGCCGCGGGGAAGCCTTCGAATGAAGCGCCTCTTAAAGGTGCGACGTCCCCGATCGATAAGTCTCGGCCGGCGCCCAAGAGCACCGGCGTTGCATGCCGATATGGGAGGAAACGCCCGCCCCGCAAGGGCGAAAGTCCCTGATCTTGACCAGGACATCTCCTCGTACCGGTCCGTCGCCGGAATGGTGACGCACGGCAATGGCTAAGGTTCCGCAAAACCTGCGCTTTGACTCCGCCGGGATCGGGTGCTCAGGATCGCCGCTCGCGGAACGACGACATCGGATCAAGGGAGGCTCCATGGACACTCTCACGCCCAGGGACGGCAGCTGGACGGGCGACGTCGAGCTCACCCGGCGCTCCATCGCGATCGCCCTAGCCAGCGGCTATGCGGTGGCGGCGTTCTCGGCCGACGCCGACCCTATCCACACGGACACGGCGGGCCTCGTGGCGGGCATGGTCGAGATCCCGGCAAGCGACCGGAAGATCCCCGGCTACCTCGCCAGGCCCGCCAAGCCGGGCAAGCGCCCGGTGCTGCTGGTGAACTCCGAGATCTTCGGCGTCCACGAGTGGGTGAAGGACATCTGCCGCAGGCTCGCCAAGGCGGGCTATGTGGCGCTGGCCCCCGACCTCTTCGTCCGCGCCGGCGATCCGTCGAAGCTCACCGACATGGGCGCGGTCATGAAGATCGTGCGAGCCACCCCCGAGCCACAGGTGCTCTCCGACACGCGCGCGTCGCTGGCCTACCTGCACGCACAGCCGTTCGCCGACATGAACCGCCTGGGCGTCACCGGCTTCTGCTGGGGCGGCGGCGCGACGTGGCGCGACGCCGAGACCTTCCCCGATTTCAAGGCGGCGGTCGCATGGTACGGCCCGCTCAAGCCGGGCCCCTACCCGCGCGTCGCCCCGCTGGCCGACGTGAAGGACCTCAAGTGCCCGGTTCTTGGGCTCTACGGCGGCCAGGACAAGGGCATCTCCCAGGCCGACGTGCAGGCCATGCGCGACGCGGCCAAGGCGGACGGCAAGACCGTGGAGATCATTGTCTATCCCGAGGCCCAGCATGGGTTCCTCGCGGACTATCGGCCCTCCTACGACAAGGCGGCCTCCGAGGACGCCTGGCCGAAGATGCTGGCCTGGTTCGCGAAGTACGGCGTGAAGTAGGCCGCGCGCCGGCTCAGAAAGGCGGCGTCTCGGCGGCCGGCGTGGTCGTGTTGGTCGGCTGGGTGTTGGTCGCGTTCGTCGCGCCCGTGGCGTTCGTTGCGCTCGCGGCGTTGACGGCCGAAGCCGCGGCCGCGCCGGCTTTGGAGAGCGTGGTGTTGGTGGCGGTTTCCTCGGTGGTGTTGGTCGCCGCCGCCGCGGTGGTGTTGGTCGCCGGCTTCTCGACGCTCTTGGGCGGACCCTCGATCCGCTCCTGGGCCAGCGGCGTGGCCTCGGGCGCATTCAGAACCGCCGCCGCGACCGGCTCGCCTGGCGCACGCTCGCCTGGCAGGCGGCCACGCGCCGGCGCATGTATCACGCCCATGATGAAGGAGCCCGCCGCCCCAAGCACAAGGAGGGCGGCCACGGCCTGCAGCACGGGTCGGGGCATGGTCCATTCCATGGCGCGCGACCCTAGTCGGTGAGGCTGAAGATCGGAAGCGCGAAGCCGCGCGATCAGAGTAAACGGCCGTTAACGCCTTGGCCCGCAAAACGTCTGACGGACAGCTTCGGGATGATGCGGGATGGCGCGGGCGGCGCGGAAGACGGGCACGGCATGGGCCATGGAGGTGGCGAGCCTCACCTGGTCGCATCCCACGACCGCGCGCCTGAGAGGCGGCATGACGGCCGCGGCCGGCGCGGCCCTCGCCGCCGCCTTCGCCACCTACAATCCCGCCGACCCGAGCCTGAATGCGGCGGGGCTGGCGAAGGCGACCAACGCGCTTGGTGCGCCGGGCGCGGTGCTGGCGGACGCGGGCGTGCAATCGCTCGGCCTCGCCTGCGCCTTCCTCGCCATCGCCATGGTGGTGCTGGGGCTGGCGCGGGTGACGGCGGCTGAACCGGACCGCTCGCGCTCGATCCTGCGACTTCGCGCCCTGGCCGCAACGCTGGGCCTCCTGACGCTGGCGGGCGCCCTCGCCGGACCGGGGGCCCCGGCCGCCTGGCCCCTCGCCGAGGGGCTCGGCGGCCTGTGGGGGGACGCCCTGCTTTCCGGGACCGCGCATCTGCTGCAGCTGGCGCACGCACCGATGGCGCGGGGGCTGAGCGCCGGCCTGCTGGTCCTGATCGCCGCGGCGGCGCTGGTCTGGAGCCTCGGACTGCAGAAGCTTGATTATCTCGGCTATTTCCA
>JAGWSE010000452.1 GCA_028869395.1 Alphaproteobacteria bacterium
CTGATGCTGGCGCCCGAGGCCGAGGGCCGGCGGGTGCAGACCATCGAAGGCCTGGCCCCGAACGGCCGGCTGCATCCCCTGCAGGAGAAGTTCCTGGAGCACGCCGCCCTGCAGTGCGGCTTCTGCACGCCGGGCCTGCTGATGGCGGCCAAGGCGCTGCTGGACGCCACCCCCGATCCGACCGAGACGGAGGCCCGCTACTGGCTGGCCGGCAACCTGTGCCGCTGCACCGGCTACGACAAGGTGATCCGGGCCGTCCTGGACGCCGCCGCCGAGCTTCGGCAAGCGAGGACCGCATGAGCGAGACCCTGGAGAAGCCGGTCGCCAAGGCGCCGGCGCTGAAGATCGTCGGAACTCGCCCGATCCGCCCCGACGGGGCCGACAAGGTGACCGGCCGCGCCAACTACGGCGCCGACTTCAGCATGCCCGGCCAGATCGTCGGCAAGATCCTGCGCAGCCCGCACCCCCACGCCCGGATCGTGGCGATCGACACGGCCAAGGCCAGGGCGCTGGCGGGCGTGAAGGCGGTGATCACCGGCGAAGACTTCCCCGACCTGGCCTCCGAGCTCGTCGAGGGCGGCGAGGCCGCGTCGAACATGCGCGACCTGGCGCTCAACGTCATGGCCCGGGACAAGGCGCTCTACGAGGGCCACGCCGTGGCCGCCGTGGCGGCGATCTCCTCCGACGTCGCCGACGAGGCGCTGCGGCTGATCAAGGTCGACTACGAGGTCCTGCCGCACGTGATCGAGGTCGAGGCGGCCATGGCCCCGGACGCCCCGCTGCTGCACGAGCACCTGTACACCGAGGGCCTGGAGGCGAAGCCCGCCAAGCCCTCGAACATCGCTCGCCGGCACGTGAACGTCCGCGGCGATCCAGAGGCCGCCTTCGCCAGCGCCGAGGTGGTGATTGAAGGCCGATACACGACCGCGGCCGTTCACCAGGGCTACATCGAGCCGCACGCCTGCGTCGCCGCCTGGGCGGAGGACGGCCGCTGCGATGTGTGGAGCTCCAGCCAGGGCCAGTTCATGGTGCGCACCTATTGCGCCAAGGTGCTGGGCCTGGACGTGTCCGACATCCGGGTCACGCCGGCCGAGATCGGCGGCGGCTTCGGCGGCAAGACCACGGTCTACCTGGAACCCGTCGCCCTCGCCCTGTCGCGCGCCAGCGGCCACCCGGTGAAGATGGTCATGAGCCGCGAGGAGGTGTTCCGCGCGACCGGCCCGACCTCGGGCGCGGTGATCCGCGTCAGGCTGGGCGCGATGAAGGACGGCACGCTCGTCGCCGCCGACGTGGAGCTGAAGTATCAGGCGGGCGCCTTCCCAGGTTCCCCCGTGGGCGCCGGCTGCATGACCGCGCTGGCCTGCTACGACATCCCCAATTTCGCGATCACCGGCTGGGACGTGGTCACCAATACGCCGAAGGTGGCCGCCTACCGGGCGCCGGGCGCGCCGATCGCCGCCTTCGGGGTCGAAAGCGCCATCGACGAGCTGCCGCTGAAGCTCGACATCGATCCGATCGAGATCCGCCGCAGGAATGCGGTGAGGAACGGGACCAAGGCCGCCTACGGGCCGACCTTCCAGAACATCGGCTACCTCGACACACTGGCGGCCATCGGCGAAAGCGACCACTACAGGACCCCGCTCGGCCCGAACCAGGGCCGCGGGGTGGCCGTGGGCTTCTGGTTCAACGTCGGCGGCGAGAGCACCGCGGCGGTGCACGTGGCCGAGGACGGCAGCGCCATGGTGGTGACCGGCAATCCGGACATCGGCGGCTCGCGCGCCTCCATGGCGATGATGGCCGCCGAGGTGCTGGGCCTGCCGATCGATCGGGTGACGCCCGTGGTCGCCGACACCGCCTCCATCGGCTACTCCATGCTGACCGGCGGCAGCCGCACGACCTTCGCGACCGGCATGGCGGTGACCCAGGCGGCCGAGAAGATCGTCGCCGACCTGCGCGCCCGCGCCGCCAAGCTCTGGGAAACCTCCGTCGATCAGGTGGAATGGCGGGACGGCCAGGCTCACTGCCTGGATCCGGCCAAGCCCGACAGGAAGCCCCTGACCCTGGCGGCGCTCGCGGCGCAATCCAGCCGCACCGGCGGGCCGATCTCGGCGCAGGTCGCCCTCAACGCCCAGGGCGCCGGTCCGGGCTTCGGCGTGCATGTCTGCGACGTCGAGGTGGATCCGGAGACGGGCCACGTCACCATCCTGCGCTACACGGCCGCCCAGGACGTCGGAAAGGCCATTCACCCCGCCTACGTCGAGGGCCAGGTGCAGGGCGGGGCCGCCCAGGGGGTCGGCTGGGCCCTGAACGAGGAATATGTCTTCGACGCCGCCGGACGCATGGAGAATCCGGGATTCCTCGACTACCGGATGCCGGTGGCCTCGGACCTTCCCATGATCGACGCCATCCTGGTGGAGACCGCCCCCAACCCGCGCCATCCCTTCGGCGCCAAGGGGGTCGGCGAGGTTCCGATCGTGCCGCCGCTTGCGGCGGTCGCCAATGCCGTGCGCCGGGCCATCGACGTGCGCATGTGCGACCTGCCGCTGTCCCCGCCCAAGGTGCTGGCCGCCATGGACTCCAGGCTGGACTGAAGACGCGCATGGCGCACTTAGTGGCCTCCAGCGAGTGCTGGCCGTTCACTGGCGGCGCCTCGGAGTTCGAGGTCGAGGCCGGCACCGTGCGCGGCATCATCGACGAGCTGGAGCGACGTTACCCGGGGCTCGGCCGGTTCATCGACAAGCGGATGGCCTTCGCCATCGACGGCGAGATCCACCAGGACGCCTGGTTCGCCGAAATCGGGCGCGACAGCGAGGTCTACCTGATCCCCAGGATCGGCGGCGGCTGACCGCCCCGATCTTCAGATCGCGGCGATGGTCAGTTTCGAGCCGTCGACGAGGCGCGAAAGCCTGAAGGGGGTCGGATCGGCGGACGGCGTGTCGTCCACGAGCAGCTCCGCCGCCAGGTAGCCGAGGCCCGGCCCCAGGCCGAAGCCGTGGCCGGAACATCCGGCGGCGAGGACAAGGCCGTCGACGCCGTCGACCTTGGAGACGACCGGCACCGCATCCGGCGTGCAATCGACGAAGCCGCCCCAGGCGCTGTCGATCTCCAGCTCGCCGAGCTGGGGGAATGTCTTCTTCACATTCTCGACCACCTGGCTGACCAGCCAAGGCAGGGGCGGCGGATCGAGCACGCGGGTTTCCTCGAAGATGCGGTCGTTGTTGGTCAGCAGCGCCGGCGCCGAATCCGGCCCCGAGACGAACGACTTGCCCACGCCGATCTTCACGTTCTTCAGGCGCCGGAAGAACTGGGGCATGAATTCGCGGCTGTAGCGGATGGACTGGGGCGTGATCTCGAGGTTCCCCCGGCCGCTGATCGCGAGCGTATAGCTGCCGTCCAGTCGGCGCGTGACGGTGCAGTAGGGCGTGGCGATCGCCTCGCCCACATTGACGGTGGGCTTGGAGCGCAGGGCGGTCTGGCGGATGCTCGCCTGGGGGAAGCTGATCCCGTACGGGCGCAGGAAGCGCGAGGCCCAGGCCCCGGCGGCGCAAAGCACCGCGCTGGTCTTGATGTAGCCCTTCTCGGTATGCACGCCCACGATCCTGCCATTGGCGAGGTCGAGGCCCCGCGCGGCGCATTCCTGGTGGATCGTGGCGCCCAGGGCCCTGGCGCCTTCGGCGATGGCGGGCGCAGCGAGCGCAGGTTCGGCCTTGCCGTCGCGGGCCGAGTAGACCCCGCCCACCCACTTGTCGCGCGCTTCGGGGACGCGCTCGGCCACCTCCGCACGGCTCAGGCTGCGGGTCTCGACGCCAAACTCCTTCGCGACCTCGCTCCAGCTCTCCCAGCCGGCGAGCACGGCCGGGTCGTGGGTCGCATAGACCAGGCCGCAGCGCCGGAACCCGAGATCCCGATTGATGTCGCGGGTGAGTTCGTCCCACAGGCGCATGGAGATCACCGACACGGGCAACTCGCGCCGGTCCCGGTTCTGCTGGCGGCACCAGCCCCAGTTGCGGCTGGATTGCTCACAGCCGACATGCCCCTTCTCCAGGAGCGCCACGGAGAGACCGCGCTTGGCGATGAAATAGGCCGCCACGCTGCCGAGGATGCCGCCGCCGACGATCACGACATCGGCCTGGGCCGGAAGCCGCTCGTCGCTGTGAATGCGTTCCACTCGGGGAGACATCGTCTAGACAACCTCGATGGCGAGAAGGGCGGAAGCAAAGCCTCCATCAGCACCTAATCGCACGAGATCATCGACAGATTGCGCTGAAATTGCGCGACGATTCGCAAGAAGTTGGCCTTTCCGAGCCTTGATCGACCTGAAGCAACCGGGGATCAACCCTCCCAGGACCCGGGCGGCGGGCGAGTCGGCAGCTCTCGTCGCTCCTCAGTCCTGCGGAAGGCGGCATATTGCGGGCCCCGTTGGCGGGCGCGCGCGTCCACCCCCGCGCTGCAGGCCAGCGCAGCTTCGAAATTTTATACTGGCGGGGCGGCGAACTGCGAGCGAGGGCGCCGCTCCCGCGGAGGATTCGACACCGCCTCCCCTCCGCCCCATGCCAGCTTCGCGGCTGGCTGAAAGTGCGCCTACGGCGGCAGGAGAGGCTATGACGACGACCCGGCCGCTCGCCGCCGCGGAACCGCCGGGCCGGCACGTGGCGATGGTGAGCTGATGTTCCGCCGCCCGAACCCCGTCTTTTCCGACGAGTACGCCGCCATTCGCAACGCCATCGTCCAGGCCCGGCGCGGGGCGGGCGTTTCGCAGCGACAGCTGGCGGCCCGCCTGGGCAAGTCGCAGTCTCATGTCGTCATGATCGAGCGCGGCCAGCGCCGGATCGACGCCCTCGAGCTGATGAAAATGGCGGCGGCCCTTTCCCCCGAACCGCTGCGCCTGCTGAACCAGATCTGGGCCGCCGTGAAGGACCTCGAGCGCGCCGGGTGAGGCGCTTGCGCCCGGCGCGTACCAGCTGGGCGGCCCGCGCCGGCGGCGAACTCGGGAACCTACAGGGATGGGTCGGGCTAAGTCGCGGCCCGATCGGCCGCACACGCCATGACCCCCGCCAGCTGCTTCCTGGAGGAACGGGTCGGACCCGTGCGCCGGCGCGAGGTCGAGACCCGCGACGTTCTCACGGGCGTGTTGCTTCACAGCGCCACGAGGCGGGACGCCTGGACGCGCTGGGCGGTGCTCACGGGCTCCACATGCACATTCCGGCCAATGTGGACGTGAAAGCGCTACGCCGCCGCCTTGGCCTGACCCAGGAAGAATTCGCGGTGCGCTACGGCTTCACCGTGGGAAGAATTCGCGACTGGGAGCAGGGCCGCACCTCCCCGGCCGCTTCGGATCGGGTTCTGCTGACCGTGCTCGAGAAAGAGCCAGAGGCCGTCAAGCGAGCTTTGGCGGCCGCCTGACCACTGTTGGAATCGAGCCGGTGGGCCGTCGACGGCGCCACGTCCAGGTATCGCTGACCCGCGCGCCAAGGCGCCTCCCTGAGAATGGGATGTCCTGTCGATCCCTGCGCCGCCTTGGCGGGTTCAGCCAGAGCGCGCGGCTCCCGCCCTTCAGATGATCGCCTTGGTCTCCAGGTACTCCTCCAGGCCCTCGCGACCGTATTCGCGGCCATTGCCGGACCGCTTGTAGCCGCCGAAGGGCGCGCTCGGATCCCAGGCGGGGGAATTGACGTGCACCTGGCCCGAACGGATGCGGCGGGCCACCGCGCGGGCGGCCGCGAGGTCTCCGCCCTGCACGTGCGCGCCGAGGCCATAGACGGTCCCGTTGGCGATCTCCACCGCCTCGTCGACATCGTCGTAGCCGATGAGGGCCAGGACGGGGCCGAAGATCTCCTCCTGGGCGATGCGCATCCCGGGCTCCACGTCGGAGAAGACCGTGGGCCGGGCGTAGAAGCCGCGGTTCAGGCCCTGCGGCCGACCCTGACCGCCGCAGACGAGACGCGCCCCCTCCTCCAGTCCAACGCCGATCATGGCCTGCACCCGCTCGAACTGCGCGCGGTTGGCGAGCGGACCGTGGGTGGTGGACTCCCGGCGCGGATCGCCCACCACGAAGCCGTCCACCGTGGCGGCGGCGATCGCCTCCGCCTCGGCCAGGCGGTCGCGCGGCACGATCATCCGGGTGGGCGCGCTGCAGGACTGCCCCAGGTTACGCATGCCCGCGGCCAGCCCCAGCGGCACGGCCCGCTCGAGGTCGGCGTCGGGGAGGATCAGGTTCGGGCTCTTGCCGCCGAGCTCCTGGGCCACCCGCTTCACGGTGGGCGCGGCGGCCTGGGCGACCAGCACGCCCGCGCGGGTCGAGCCGGTGATCGACACCATGTCGATCTCGGGGTGCGACGAGATCGCCGCCCCCACGGTGGGGCCATCTCCATTCACGAGGTTGAAGACGCCCGTGGGGCAGCCCGCGTCGGAGACGGCCTCGGCGAACAGCAGGGCGCTCAAGGGCGAGAGCTCGCTGGGCTTGAGCACGATGGCGCAGCCGGCCGCGAGAGCCGCGCCGACCTTGGCGGTGATCTGGTAGAGCGGCCAGTTCCAGGGGGTGATCAAGCCGACCACCCCGATGGGCTCGCGAAGGATCAGGGTCGCGCCACGGGGCTGGACGAAGGGATAGGTCCGGGCGAGGTCTCGGGCGACGCGGATGTGCTCGGCGGCGAAGGGAACCTGGGCGCTCCGCGCATAGGCGATCGGCGCCCCCATCTCCGTCGAGATCGCCTGGGCGAACAGTTCGGCGCGCTCGAGGATCAACGCATGGAGGCGCTCGAGCAGCTCGGCCCGCCGTTCCGCAGGCCAGTCGCCAAAGGCCGCGAAGGCGCGGCGGGCGGCGCGGGCGGCGGCGTCGACGTCGTCGGCTGACCCGAGCGCCACCTCCGCCACCGGCTCCTCGGTCGAGGGATCGATGACGGCGGCCCGGGCGGCGCCCGGCGCCGGCGTCCAGCGCCCGTCGATGAACATCTCGCCCAGGCGGCCCCGCGCCTGCAGCGCCTCGAGCCAGGCGGCCCCCATCAGTCGTCCTCCGTTTGCGCCCGCGCGGCGATTGCATCGATTTCCACCAGGTAGCCGTGGTGCAGCTCCGGAACCGGGACCACGCTGCGGGCCGGCCGGGCCTCGCCCATCACCTCCGCGTAGACGGCGTTGAACGCGGGCCAGTTATCCACTCCCACGATGTAGGCGGTGACCTTGAGGAGGCGGTCCGGCGAGGCGCCCGCGGCGGCCAGGACCGCCAGCAGGTTGGCCAGCGCCTGGCGCGCCTGGTCCTCGAACGGCTGGTCGGCCGCCGAGGCGCCATCCGGCCGCGCGCCGAGCTGACCGGAGACATAGACCAGGCCGCCGTGCACGATGGCCGGGCTGTAGTGCCCGCCGGGCGGCGGGACGCCGGGAACGGCGATGGGGCGCGGCGCGTCCATCACCAGCCCCGCATCCGCGGCCAGAACGCCTCCACGAGACCGGAGCCGCCGGAGACGAGGTGGTAGCCCTCGTGCTGGGCGCCGGTCGCGCAGGCGTGGTTCGGCAGGATCCGCACGCGGGCGCCCACCGGCAGGTCGGGCGGTGGCCGGCCTGCGCCGGCGCGTAGCGCCAGGATGCCATGTTCCTGGCTCGCCTCGGCGACGAGCAGGTCGGGATAGGGACGGCCCTGCAGGTCGCAGACCAGGCCATAGCGCTGGTCCACAGCCTGGGAAGCGGTGCCGCGGTCGCGGGAGAGCGCCATCCAGCCCGCGTCGACCAGGATCCAGCCCTTCTCCGGCTTGCGCCCGATCACGGTCGCCAGCACCGAGACGGCGATGTCGTCCAGGCTGCAGACGCCGACGCCGTGCATGACCAGGTCGAAGAACATGTAGACGCCCGCCCGCACCTCGGTGACCCCTGCGAGGTTGCGGGCGAAATGCGCCGTGGGCGTGGATCCGACGCTGACGATCGCGCAGGCGTGACCCAGGGCGCGGAGCTGTTCGGCCGCGGCCACGGCCGCCGCGCGCTCGGCCTCGGCGGCGGCTTCGAGGGCCTCGGGGGTGCTGAGGCCGTAGGATTCCCCGGCATGGGTCAGGACGCCGGCGAGGA
>JAGWSE010000453.1 GCA_028869395.1 Alphaproteobacteria bacterium
CCCCAAACCACGATCGCCGTGCGATGGGAGTTCCTTCCGGCTCCCGTTTGGCTATCCTGGAGGGGACGAAGTGGCCCCAAGGGAACGCGCGCAGGCAGCGAGGGCAAGCCGACTGATGCACATTCAGGACATCTTCCGGGAGCACCCGGTCACGATCAGCTTCGAGTTCTTCCCGCCCAAGACCGACGAGGCGTCGGAAGAGTTGTTCACCAACATCGCCCGGCTCCAGGAGCTTCAGCCGTCGTTCGTCTCCGTGACGTATGGCGCGGGGGGCTCGACCCGGGACCGGACGCACCGGACGGTGCTTCGCATGGTCGAGGAGACCACGCTGAAGCCGGCGGCGCACCTGACCTGCGTGGACGCCAGCCGCGAGGAAGTGGACGCGGTGATCCGCGACTACTGGGCTGCCGGCATCCGGCACATCGTGGCGCTGCGCGGCGATCCGCCGGGCCAGATCGGCGGGCGCTACACGCCGCGGGCGGACGGCTACAACAACGCCACCGAGCTGACGGCGGCGATCCGCCGGATCGCGCCCTTCGAGGTCTCGGTCGGGCTCTATCCGCACAAGCATCCGGAGAGCCCGTCGGTGGAGCACGACATCGACGTGCTGAAGGCCAAGGTCGACGCCGGGGCGAGCCGGGCCATCACCCAGTTCTTCTTCGACCTGGACGGGTTCCTGCGGTTCATGGACCGGGTCAGGAAGGCGGGCGTCACGATCCCCGTGTCGCCCGGCATCATGCCTGTGACCAACTTCAAGAGCCTCAAGAAGATGGCCGGCCCGATCGGCATCGAGCTGCCGGCCTGGCTGGCCAACCTGTTCGAGGGGCTGGACGGCGATCCGGAGACGCGGCGGCTGATCGCTGCCTCGGTGGCCTCGGAGATGTGCGCTAGGCTGGCGGAGGAAGGCTTCTCCGACTTCCATTTCTACACCCTGAACCGGGCGGACCTGACCTACGCCATCTGCCGCGTGCTGGGCGTGCGCGAGGCCCCGCCGCCGGACGAGAAGGAGGCCGCGGCATGACGCGGACGGAACGGATCGCGGCGCTGAAGGCCGCGGCGAAACAGCGGATCCTGGTGCTGGACGGCTCCTGGGGCGTGATGATCCAGAAGCGCGGCCTGGCCGAGGCCGACTATCGCGGCGAGCGCTTCAAGGACCATGGCGTCCAGCTGAAGGGCGACAACGACGTCCTGAACCTGACCCGGCCGGACATCATCGCCGAACTGCACGACGCCTACTACGGCGCCGGCGCGGACATCAGCGAGACCAACACCTTCTCGGCCACCTCCATCGGCCAGGGCGAGTACGAGCTGCAGTCGGCCGTGCGCGATATCAACTTCGAAGGCGCCCGCATCGCCCGCGAGCGCGCCGACGCCTGGACGGCGAAGGAGCCGCAGAAGCCGCGCTTCGTGGCGGGCTCGATGGGGCCGCTGCCGGTGATGCTGTCGATGAGCTCGGACGTGAACGATCCGGGCGCGCGGAAGGTGACCTTCGACCAGGTCTACGAGGCCTACCGCGAGCAGGTCCGCGCGCTGCACGAGGGCGGGGTGGACCTGTTCCTGGTGGAGACGATCACCGACACCCTGAACTGCAAGGCCGCGATCAAGGCGATCCTGGACCTGGAGGACGAGGGCGACGAGCCGCTGCCGATCTGGATCAGCGGCACCATCACCGACCGCTCGGGACGCACGCTCTCGGGCCAGACGGTGGAGGCGTTCTGGAACTCGGTGAAGCACGCCAGGCCCTTCGCGGTGGGCCTGAACTGCGCGCTGGGCGCGGAGCTGATGCGGCCGCACATCGCCGAACTCTCCCGCGTGGCCGACACCCTGATTTCGGCCTACCCGAACGCCGGCCTTCCCAACGCCATGGGCGAGTACGACGAGACGCCGGACGAGACCGGCCACGCCCTGCACGAGTGGGCGGCCGCGGGCATCGTCAACATCGTCGGCGGCTGCTGCGGCACGACGCCGGACCACATCCGCCACGTGGCCGACGAGGTGCAGGGGCTGAAGCCGCGGCAGGTTCCGGAGCGGCCGACGGCGCTGCGGCTCGCAGGGCTGGAGCCGTTCGAGCTGGCGTCGTGAGCGCCACCTACGAACGGCTGGACGAGACGCTGACGCGCTTCATCAAGGCGCAGAAGCTGTTCTTCGTGGCGACCGCGCCGCTGGGCGCCGACGGCCACGTGAACGTCTCGCCCAAGGGCTACGACAGCCTGGTGGTGCTGGACGATCGGACGGTCGCCTGGGTCGACCTGGGCGGCTCGGGCGCCGAGACCCTGGCGCACCTGCGCGAGAACGGGCGCATCACCCTGATGTTCTGCGCCCTGGAGGGCGCGGCCAACATCGTGCGGCTGCATGGGCGGGGCCGAGCGGTCGCCTTCGGGGAGCCGGGCTTTCCTGAGCTGATGGCGCATTTCCCCGACTTCGCGCGGGCCCGTGCAGTGGTCGTGGTGGAGGTGGTGCGCATCTCCGACAGCTGCGGCTGGGGCGTGCCGATCTTCGAGTTCAAGGGCGAGCGCGAGCAGCTCAAGCAGTGGGTCGACCACCGTCCCTTCGACGAGTGGGCCGAGCGCCGCTACGAAGCCAACGCGCGCTCCATCGACGGCCTGCCGGCGCTGGTGAGGCCGGACTAGCCGATGAAGGCCTTGCATATTCCGCTCGTCCCCGCGAAGGCGGGGATCCAACGAGCGGTTCGGTTCAACTGAGAGTCGGCTTGGGTTCCCGCCTTCGCGGGACGAGCGGTTTGTAGGTAAATGCGCCCCATCTTCGTGAACATCGGCGAGCGGACGAACGTCACGGGCTCGGCCAGATTCCGCAAGCTGATCGCCGACGGCAACTACCCGGAGGCGCTCTCCGTCGCGCGCCAGCAGGTGGAGGCGGGCGCCCAGGTCATCGACGTCAACATGGACGAGGGGCTGCTGGATTCGGTGGCGGCCATGCGGACGTTCCTGAATCTCCTGGCCGCCGAGCCGGACATCGCCCGCGTCCCGGTGATGATCGACAGCTCGAAGTGGGAGGTGATCGAGGCCGGCCTGAAGTGCGTGCAGGGCAAGGCCATCGTGAACTCGATCTCGCTGAAGGAGGGCGAGGCGAAGTTCGTCGAGCAGGCGAAGAAGTGCCTGCGTTACGGCGCGGCCGTGGTGGTGATGGCCTTCGACGAGCAGGGCCAGGCCGACACCGTCCAGCGCAAGGTCGAGATCTGTCGCCGCGCCTACAAGATCCTGGTCGACCGGCTAAGCTTCCCGCCGGAGGACATCATCTTCGACCCCAACATCTTCGCCATCGCGACGGGGATCGAGGAGCACGACAACTACGCCGTCGACTTCATCGAGGCGACGCG
>JAGWSE010000454.1 GCA_028869395.1 Alphaproteobacteria bacterium
AACCGGGTGCGCAGCGCCAGCGCCGGCGGCCGCGCGGCGTCGCTGGCCAGCTGCGCCGCCGCGCCCGGCGCCGGCGCGATGTCGACGACGTAGCGATAGTGGTCGACCCCGTCGGCAGGGGGCAGGAGGAAGCGGCGCTTCACCTTGGACCCGGCGGCGATGTCCATCTGCAGGCGCGCCGAGCCGCCGGCGGAATCGATCAGCCAGCGCCTGACCAGCGCCTCGCCGGCCCCCTGGTGGCCATGGCCGGCGGAGACCCCGCCCAGCAGCAGCACCACGCGCCCGTTTGCGGCGCCGTCCGCCACCAGCTTGCCGGCCGTCGCATGGTCGAGGTCGATGACCAGCCGCGTCTGCACCTGATCGCCACCCAGGCGGACGTCCAGGATGTCGGCGTTCGAGGTCGCGGCGTGCGAGGCGGCCACCGCTACGAGGCCCGCCACGGCGGCCGCGCACGCCAGCGCGACGCGCAGGCGCGTGATCCGAAGCGCTTTCCGAAGCCCCACAAACACAGCCAGCCGTCCCTGCCGCCGTCCGCTCGCAATCTGCGTCGGGAACGCCCATCTAGCCTTCGGGCCGGTAGAGAAAGGGTTAACCAGGTCTTTCCACCGGATCGGCCGCTGATCGGCTTTCCTTTTCCGGTGCAGTGTTGCAAAGTCCGGCCGCGCGTCAAAGCCGCTCCTGCGCCGCAGGCCGCCGGTACGCGCAAACCGAAAGCCCGCGCCGCTTTCGCCCCCCTTGCGGGCGACGGCGCACCGTCCGATTCGCGCTCCGGGAATGGTTCCTGGAGAGGCGCCTAGGAAACACTTGATGGGCAGCGCTGCTCACGCCCCTTACCGGCCCAAGGCCGATCCGGACGCCCCTTCCGGCGTCCCGGGCTCCGCGCGCGCCCCTTCCATCAGCTGGCAGCGCCCGGGCAAGACCCGCGCGCGCCGCGGAGATTCGCTTGATGTCCAAGACTATGTTGATCGACGCCGCCCACGCGGAAGAAACGCGCGTGGTGGTGCTCGACGGGAACCGCGTTGAAGAGTTCGATTTCGAGAGCCAGAACCGGAAGCAGCTTCGAGGGAACATCTATCTCGCCAAGGTGACGCGCGTGGAGCCGTCGCTGCAGGCGGCCTTCGTCGAGTACGGCGGCAACCGCCACGGCTTCCTGGCCTTCAACGAAATCCACCCGGACTACTACCAGATCCCGGTCGCCGACCGCGAAGCCCTGCTGCGCGAGGAGGCCGAGGCCGAGGAGGAGGACGAACGTCACGAACCCCGGGGCCGCGCGGCGGCCTCCGCGGAGGACGATGACGACGACGGCGCGGCCGACGACGAAGACGACGTGATGGAAGAGGAGCTGGCGCGCCGCCGCCGCCGGCTGATGCGCCGCTACAAGATCCAGGAGGTGATCAAGCGCCGTCAGATCATGCTGATCCAGGTGGTCAAGGAAGAACGCGGCAACAAGGGCGCGGCCCTGACCACCTACCTGTCGCTGGCCGGCCGCTATTGCGTGCTGATGCCCAACACCGCCCGCG
>JAGWSE010000455.1 GCA_028869395.1 Alphaproteobacteria bacterium
CGCTGGCCGCGCTGGGACTGACGCCGGGCCTCATCTACAACACGACCGTCAGCTCCACGAAGGGCGTACAGCCGGCCGACAAGGGCAACCAGATCTATGGTCTGCGCCTGCCCAGCCAGCTGGACCTCAATTCGCCGGCGGACATCACCTCGGCGCTCACCGCGATCCAGAACGCCGTCACGACCACGCGGGCGATCTACGCGGACCTCAAGCAGGCGGCGACTCCGCAGAGCGCGCAGAGCCAATCCGGAACCGTACCGGCCTACCTCCAGGCGCAGATCGCCGATTATCAGGCCGCGCTCGATCGCCTGACCGGCGGGCAGTCCTCAGGCTCCGGCTCCTCCACCTCTTCGCTTGTCAGCCTGTTCGGCTGAGGCTAGCGGAGGGCCATGGATCGGCAGGCCGCGCCCAAGAGCGGATATATTATCGCCGGTGGCGCCGCCGCGGCCCTGTTGGCGGGGGGCGCGATCGCCTGGATGATCAACGCCGGCCACGGCCGCGAACCGCGGACGCCGCCGCCGGCCTCGCAAGGCGGCCTGGTCATCGATACGTCGCAGCCGCCGGACACGCGCGTGGCGCCCACCAAGACCCTGCGCTGCTTCGTGGCCGGCAAGTACGTGGGCGACTTCACCCTGGTCCAGTGCGCGCAGAGAAACGGCGTGGCGACGGATGCGTTGGACGTGGGCGTCGACCAGACCGGCGCCCTATCCGCCGCACAGCAGGGGACGGCGCAGGTCACGCCGCTGCCACCGCCAGGGGCGAAGCCGGAGCCCAAGCCCGTGACGGCGTCCGCACCCGTGGGCGCCTGCTGGCGGTACGAGGGCAGTTGGCGGAAGTTGCCGGACATGACGCTGAACGCGTGCGTCTCGACCCTCTTCGCCGGGCGCTGCGAGAAGCCGGGCGAGGCGGCCTACGGCCGATGGGGCCAGGAGACGGTGCGTCTCGTGCCCGGCAAGGTCGAGATTTCGGCGGACAACCACACTTTCCACACCCTTTTGGAGCAGGGCTCCGGGTGCGCGGTTCCGGCGGCCGGCTGAGCGCCTCGCGCTCGAGCGCCGGGTTGTGTAGGTTGACCGACATGATCCGCGCCGCCCAGATCTTCGGCCTCGCCGTCGTCCTGTCCTCCGCCGTCGCCTTGAGCGCCTGCGCAAAGCGGACCGAGCCGCTCGGCACGCCCGGGGTCTGCTACGACGTCGTCTTTCCGAAGAACGGCAAGCCCAAGTACAACGTGCTGGTGAAGAACGTCCCCAACCTCGAGACCTGCGCGGCCAATCTCGAGGCGATGCGGGTGAAGTTCCTGATGATGGGCGGTTCGGCCCAGGAGCTGCTCGGCGCCTATCAGTCGAATTTCATCTTCGTTCAGCCGGAAGGCATCTTCACTTCAACCTCCCTGGAAGGTCCCCGATACCTCGCCCTGGTGCGCACCGGCGACGGACGGCTGGCGGTGCCGGGCGCGATGCCACAGCAATAGGCTGTGGGTAACCGCGGCAAGATAGCGAACCAAACAAGAACATTTACTTGATGGTTTGTTAACGCCGGGCTACAGGTGGCGACAGGGCGACACGCCCGCAACCACGGAAGCTTGGGACATCGACATGGCGGGCAGCGTCAACAAGGTCATTCTGGTCGGCAACCTCGGGGCCGATCCTGAAATCCGCACCCTCAATTCCGGCGATCGCGTCGCCAATCTCCGGGTGGCGACGTCCGAGACCTGGCGCGACCGCAATTCCGGCGAGCGCCGCGAGAAGACCGAGTGGCACCGGGTGGTGATCTTCAACGACAACCTCGTGAAGGTGGCCGAGAACTATCTGCGCAAAGGCGCGAAGGTCTACCTCGAGGGGTCGCTGCAGACCCGCAAGTGGCAGGACCAGTCGGGTCAGGAGAAGTTCTCCACCGAGGTGGTGCTGCAGAAGTTCCGGGGCGAGCTCACCATGCTGGACGGCCGCGGGGACGCCGAGCGCGAGGAGGGCGGCGGCTATGCCGGCGGCTTCTCGTCGGCTCCGCGCGCGCAGGGTTCCGGGCCACGGGAAGAGTTCTCCGCAGACCTCGACGACGAAATCCCCTTCTAGACGGAACCACCGCCCGGACGGGAGGTTACCGGAGACGCAGCGGCGGGCATCCGCAAGGACAGAGCCGCAGCAGAGCCCCGTCCTCCTTAGGGAAGGCGGGGCTCCGTCTTTGGGCTCAGCGCGACGCCTCGGTCGCGGGACAGGAGTCGCCGATCCGGCGGGCGTCGGTCCTGGCGCGGCCCGATAGCGGGAGGCCCAGCACCTTGGTGGCTATGTTGGCCTCCACGTGGAAGCTGTCGGCCGTGTAGGCGCCGTGGCTGTCGATGTCGACCTTGCGGCCCTTGTTGTCGGTGCAGACGCCCTTCATCACCAGGTGGCCGTTGGCGACCTCATGGGTGGGATAGACGCAGGTGTAGTGGTGGTTGATCGGCCCCGTCAGGAAGCGGTCCACGTCCGCCGCCGAGATGAAGCGCCGCGTCGTCGATGTCGTGTGGAAGGGCGAGAGGACCTCGTTGGTGGACTCCCAGCAGCCGGGGTGGATCGGCGGTTCGGCGGCGGCGACGGCGACGGGCGCGGCCAGGGCGATCGCCGCGAGGACAGGCGCAAGCTGTTTCATGACGCGCATATAGGAACGCCGGGAGGCGCATCCATGGCCGGGCGGCGCGCCGCCGCAGTGGGTCGCGACGGGGCGGCTCGTCAGCGGCCAGGTTGCGCCCGGGTGGCCACCCGGGCGTGATAGGCCTGACGCACGGCCTCGCCAGCCTCGTCGTAGAGAAACGGCAGGAAGGCGTAGCGGCGGCCGCGGCTGACGCGCGTGGCCTCGTGCAGCAGGCCGTAGGCGAAGACCACCGCTCAGTCCACAGGCCGCCGGTAAGTCTGGGGTCCGAATTCCGGGAAACGCAGGTCGCCGCCTCGAAGTCTTCGTTGAGGTTCATCGATCACGCGAACTGCCGATGCGCGGTCTAAGGTGACGTTGTCCCGTGCGGGTCGAAGACCCCGCCGTCGCCCCGTCGTAACAGCTGACGGGGCGCCGCTCGATGTTGGTCACCGAAGGCGAAGGCCCGCCCGACCAGGGCATGGAGGCGCATGCGTGGCGGGCGTGGCA
>JAGWSE010000456.1 GCA_028869395.1 Alphaproteobacteria bacterium
GATCTCGCGGCAGGATATCTCGCCGCAACAAGCCGAAGCCCTCAACGACACCCTGAAGACCGTCATCGAAGCCGGCGGCGGCTCGGTGGCCAAGATCGAGTACTGGGGCCTTCGCAACCTGTCCTACCGGATCAAGAAGAACCGCAAGGGCCACTATTCCCTGCTCGCCATCGACGCGCCGGCCGAGGCCGTCAAGGAGATGGAACGCCAGCTGTCGATCAACGAAGACGTGCTGCGCCACCTGACCGTCCGCGTGGACGAGCTGGACCTCGAGCTTTCACCCGTCCTCGCCCGCCGCGATCGCGACCGCGAACGCCGCGACGATGGCCCGCAATTCTAGCCAGGGAGGGTTTTCCAGATGACCGACGAAACCTCCGCCGCGCCGGCTGCCGGCGCCTCCGCCGGCGGCGCCCGCCGCCCGTTCTTCCGCCGCCGCAAGGTGTGCCCGTTCTCCGGCGCCAACGCCCCGAAGATCGACTACAAGGACGTCAAGCTCCTGCAGCGCTACGTTTCCGAGCGCGGCAAGATCGTGCCGAGCCGCATCACCGCGGTCTCCGCCAAGAAGCAGCGTGAACTGGCCCGCGCCATCAAGCGCGCCCGCTTCCTCGCCCTTCTCCCCTACGTCGTGAAGTAAGGGAGCCTCCCCAATGAAAGTCATACTGCTCGAACGGGTCGAGGGCTGGGGCGGCCTGGGCGACGTCGTCAATGTGAAGGACGGCTACGCCCGCAACTTCCTCCTGCCGCGGCAGAAGGCGCTGCGCGCCACCGAAGCCAATCTGAAGGTCTTCGAGGGCCAGCGCGCCGACATCGAGGCCCGCAACGCCAAGGCCAAGCAGGCCGCGGCGACCTCCGGCGAGAGCCTGGACGGGACCTCCTACGTCCTGATCCGCCAGGCCGGCGAAAGCGGCCAGCTCTACGGCTCGGTCTCCGGTCGCGACGTGGCCGACGCGGTCAACGCCCAAGGCGGCAAGGTCGAGCGCGCGATGGTCGTGCTGGACAAGCCGATCAAGACGCTTGGCCTGCACGAGGTGAAGATCCGCCTCCACCCGGAGGTGACCGTCACGGTCACGCTCAACATCGCCCGCAGCCAGGACGAGGCTGATCGCCAGGCGCGTGGCGAAGACGTGATCAACGCCCAGTTCGAGGAAGAGCGCATGGCGGCCGAACAGGCCGCCGCCGACCTCCTGGAAGGCGGCGCGGGCCAGATCGCCCAGGAGTTCACGGAGGCGTAGCCCTCCCGCAACCCCGGACATCGCTGAGGCGTTTCGCCACAGCTTCGCCACAAAGCGGCGCGGGAGGCCTCTCCCGCGCCGTTCTTTTGCCGTCACTGTTGCAGTTTTGCGATATCGGGCGGCGCCGACGCGACATAGCTAAGCTCGTTGACCATCGTTCAGGCCCCCCGTAGAGGGGCCCAAGGGGGCTATAGCTAATGATCTCACGCGTCGTGCTGTTCGCGGCGGCTTCGGCCGCGGCGCTGGCCGCCACATCCGCCTTCGCGCAGACCGCGCCGAAGCCGGCGGACACCACCTCGGCCCAGGTCGAGGAAATCATCGTCACCGGGACGCGCACAGAGGGGCGGACCCGCCTCGAATCCCTCGCCCCCGTCGACGTCATCAGCCAGAAGGCGCTGACCCGGCAGGGCACGCCCGAGCTCGCCTCGGCCCTGGCGACGGTGGCGCCGTCCATCGACTTCCCGCGCCCGGCGATCACCGACGGCACGGACTCCATCCGCCCCGCCACCCTGCGCGGCCTCGCGCCTGACCAGACCCTCGTGCTGGTCAACGGCATGCGCCGCCACACCTCGGCCCTGGTCAACATCAACGGCTCGATCGGCCGCGGCTCGGCCGCCGTCGACCTGAACGCCATCCCGACCGTCGCCCTCGACCACATCGAGGTGCTGCGTGACGGCGCGAGCGCCCAGTACGGCTCCGACGCCATCGCCGGCGTGATCAACCTGCACCTGCGCGAAGCCCGCTCCGGCGGCTCGGCCATCGCCAGCTACGGCGTCTACGACACCAAGGTGAAGACCGCCCGTGATCCGGACGGCCGCACCATGCACGACGGCCCCACCTACCAGCTCGCCGGCTGGCAGGGGCTTCCGCTGGGCGACGCCGGCTTCCTGACGCTGTCGGGCGAATACCGCTATCGCAATCCCACCA
>JAGWSE010000457.1 GCA_028869395.1 Alphaproteobacteria bacterium
ACGCCGAGGAGCGGGCCCGCTACGAGGCCGCGCTTACCGCGGCCCGACGGGCGCTAGAATAGCGACCACGGGATAGTGGTCGGACCCGAGTTTCGGGCCGCGCCGGATGCTCACCGTCGCCCAATCGGAGCCGGCGTAGACGTGGTCGATCGGCAGGATCGGGAAGGGGGGCTTGACGCCCCAGACGGTCTTGCCGGCCGGCCACGAGAACAGCGCCCGGTCCCGCCGGATCAGGCCAAACGCCTTGTCCCACCTCCGGCGCGAGAATGACCAGGGCGTTGAGTTGAAATCGCCCGTGACGATCGTCCGGGCGCGCGGGAAATCGGCGATCACCCCCGCGAGGCGGGCCTCCTGCGCCTGCTGGGTCCTCGGCTCGGTGGGCCACGTCTCATGCACGCCAATGACCGTGAAGGGACCGCGGGCGTCCTGGAACTCGGCGTGGGCGAGCGGGCCGGGCTTCGGGCGTCGGCTCGGCGGAAGCGGCGCAAGCCGCTCGGGCAGCCGGCTGTAGATCATCACCTCGCAGTCGTGGCACAGCGAGCGCCAGCCGGTCCGGGCCTCGACCAGGCGGCGGAACGCGGGCGTCGTCTCCTCCAGGATGGCGATGTCGGGGTGCTGGGCCGCGATCCACTCGACCGTCGCTTCAGGGTCTGTGTTGCGGTCCCAGACGTTGAACTGGACGATCTTGAGCTGGCCCGCCGCCTCCGGGCCGATGCGGGGACCGGTGGAGCGGGTGAACTCGGGCGCCATCAGCGCGCCCGCGGCCACGACGCCGATCGCGCCCAGCGCCACCGTGGGCCAGCGGCCCAGACCCCGGAACGCTACCAGTGCGAGAAGAAGGGCCACCGCCGAGCCTGCGAACCAGACGGGCGCGAAGTGGGCCAGCACGTCCCACATCGGATCGGTGCGGCCGTCCTGCGCCGTGATGGCCGCCGCGGCGCACACGGCCGCCAGCAGGAAGGCCGGCGGACCGAGAATCAGACTGAGGACGAGTCGCACCAGGCCCATCGGGCGGCTGTACCAGCGCGGCCGCTTGACGCGCCAGCCGCCGCGTGGCCACAGGCGGGCGATGGAGCTTTCCGAGTTCGATTTCGACCTGCCCGAGGACCGCATTGCGCTGCGGCCGGCCGCGCCCAGGGATTCCGCCCGCCTGCTGGTTGTGGGCCCGGGCCAACCCCTGGAGGACCGGCAAGTGTCCGATCTGCCGGACCTGCTCCGTCCCGGCGACGTCCTGGTGCTCAACGACACCCGCGTGATCCCGGCGCGGCTGAAGGGCGTCCGGTTTCGCGAGGAGAGCCGGGTGGCCGTCGAGGCGACGCTACACCGCAGGCTTTCGGGCTCGCGATGGACGGCGTTCATGCGCCCGGGCAAGCGGCTGGCGGCCGGCGACCGCATCGTCTTCGGCGAGGCCGAGGACCGCGCCTGCTTCCTCTCCAACCTGGACGCCACGGTGAAGGCCAAGGGCGAGGACGGCGAGGTGACGCTCGCCTTCGACCTCTCCGGGCCGGACCTGGACGCCGCCATCGCCGAACGCGGGGCCATGCCGCTTCCGCCCTATATCGCCGCGCGGCGCAAGGAGGATGCGCAGGACCGCACCGACTACCAGACCGTCTACGCCGAGGAGGACGGCTCGGTCGCCGCGCCCACCGCAGGCCTGCACTTCACGGCCGAGCTTCTGGGCCGCCTGGCGGCGCGCGGGATCGCCGCCGAGCGGGTCACCCTGCATGTCGGCGCGGGCACCTTCCTGCCGGTGAAGACCGACAATGTCGACGAGCATCGCATGCATGCCGAGTGGGGCGAGGTCGATGCGGCCACGGCCGAACGCCTCAATGCGGCCCGTGCGGCAGGCGGCCGGATCGTCTGCGTCGGCACCACCTCGCTGCGGCTCCTGGAATCCGCCGCCGGCGAGGATGGCGTGGTGCGCCCGTTCCGGGGCGAGACGGACATCTTCATCAAGCCGGGCTATCGCTTCCGAGCCGCGGACGGGCTGATGACCAACTTCCATCTGCCGAAGTCGACGCTGTTCATGCTGGTCTGCGCCTTCGCCGGGACCGGGACCATGAAGGCGGCCTACGCGCACGCGA
>JAGWSE010000458.1 GCA_028869395.1 Alphaproteobacteria bacterium
AAGACCAGCACCAATTCGGAATACGATCTCGCCAACGACGGCGTGGTCATCGGCGGCGGACAGCTCGCCGACACCATGAGCGTCGATGTCGGCGGATCCATCGCGCTGGCCTCTGCGGGGCCCCTGGTCCCCGGCCCCTACGCGGGCATGCTCGTGGTCGTGGTGCAGTACAACTGATGCGTCCGCTGATCCTGGCGGCCGCTGCGCTGCTCCTCGCCTCGCCGGCGCCGGCCGGCGCGCAACCTGCCGCCGCGCCCGCTCCGACCGTCACCAACGTCGGCGCCAACCTCAACATCACGCCCAAGCGCGTCACCTTCGACAGGAACCGGCGCGCCGGGACCGTCTACATCTACAATCAGGGTACGGCCCCCGCGACCTTCGACGTCGCCCTGGTCGATCGCGTCATGCTGCCCGATGGGCAGATCGTGGCCGCGAGCGACGCCGAGCAGAAGCCCGACGAGAAGCCAATCGCCGACCGGCTGAAATCGGCGGCCCACATCCTACTGGTCTCGCCGCGCCGGGTGACGCTCGCCCCGGGCGAGGGCCAGACCATCCGGCTTCGCATCGCCAGCGTGCCGCCCGACGCCACCGGCGAATACCGCAGCCACCTGACCGTCACCACCATCCCGCCGCCCAGCGCCGGCCTCACGGCCGAGCAGGCCGCCGCCGGCGCCCAGAACCAGATCAGCTTCCAGATCACCTCCGTCTTCGGGATCAGTATCCCGGCGATCGTCCGCTTCTCGGCGCCGGATGTTCGGGCGGCGATCCAGAACGCGCACATCGAGTACGCCAACCTGGCGGTCAACGGGTCCGCGCCGAAGCGGACCCCGGTGATGGTGTTCGAGCTGGCGCGGCAAGGCGCCAGTTCGCTGTTCGGCAACATCGAGATCCGCTCGCTCTCCCAGAAGGGTGGCCCGCCACTGGGGTTCGCACGGGGGCTCGGGGTCTACCCCGAGATCGACAAGCGCATCGTCCGCATCCCCCTGACGCGCGAGCCGGGGGCCGGCGAGAAGCTGGAGATCACCTTCACCGACGACGACACGTCCCCGGGCAAGCTGCTTGCGAAACTGGACATGTAGCCGCTTTGCTTGCAGCGCCGGCGTCTCCCTTTCCCTTCTGATCCCCGCCACCGCCGTCGCCGGTGAAGGCGCAACGGCGGGTCCGGCGCGGCCGCCCGGCGAATGCTCGGCCGCCGCCCGGTCCTGCGCCACCCCAGCCCCCTCCCCCGTGCAGCCGGGGGCGAAGATCGACCCCGAGGACCTGCTGCTGTTCTCGGTGGAGCTGCAGAACCTGACGCTCACCGACGGGCTCGCGGCCTACGGCGATCCCAACGATCCCCTGATCCCGATCGGCGATCTGACCCGCCTTCTCGAGTACGACGTCGACGTGGAGCCGGGCCGGGAGCGGATCGTCGGCCGGCTGGGCGAATCACAGACCTCGCTGATCGTCGACCTGGGAACCGGCACGGCGCGGGTGGGCGCCAAGAACATCCCCTTCACCGCCAAGGACGTCGCGGTCACCCCCACCGAGATCTACCTGCGCGCCTCGCTGGTGGACCGTCTGCTGCCGCTGACCCTGAAGGTGAACCACGAGGCCCTCGACATCGTCATCGTGCCAAAGGCGCTGATACCGGTGCAGGCCAGGCTGCAGCGCCTGGCCCGCGACCGCATGGCCGCCACCCGCACGAACGCGCAGGAAGAGCTCCTCCGCCTCCCCTCGCCCTACCACTGGATCACCCCGCCCAGCTTCGACATCGGCCTGACGGTGGGCGCGGGCTCGGGAGCGCTCTCCCAGGGTCCGCAATACCCGACCCGCTACGACCTGCGCATGGCGGGCGACCTCGCCTTCATGGGCTACGAGGCCTACCTGGGCTCCGACGAGGCCGGGAAGCCGGCGACAGCGCGCATCACCCTTTCCCGGCGCTCCGTGGAAGGCCACCTGCTGGGGCCCCTGCACGCCCGCGAGATCAGCGCCGGCGACGTCTTCACGCCCGGCCTGCCCGTCGGGCCCCGCAGCCTCGGCGGCCGCGGTTTCGTGATCTCCACCGTGCCCCTCGACCAGACCAACATCTTCAACCGCATCGACCTGCGCGGCGAGCTGCCCATCGGCTACGACGTCGAGCTCTACATCAACGACGTCCTGCAAGGTGGCCAGAACACCCCCACCAAGGGCCGCTACGAGTTCCTCGACGTGCCCCTGTCGCGCGGGGTCAACGTCATCCGCATCGTCACCTACGGCCCGCACGGCGAGCGCAGCGAGGAGACCCGCGTCGTCAACGTGGGCGGCGGCCAGCTGGCTCCGGGCGAGGCGACCTTCGAGGCCGGCGTGGTCCAGCAGGAAGAGTCGGTCGTCAACCTCACCGACCCGACGAGCACATCCTTCGTCAGCCCCGGCGCAGGCGGCCTGCGCGCCGTGGCCGCCCTCAACTACGGCCTGACCCAGCTCATCACAGTGACGGCCGGCGCGGCCCTCGTGCCCATGACCCGGACCAGCTCGCGCGGCGAGTTCACCGCGGGGGCGCGCACCTCCCTGTTCGGCTTCTCGACCCAGTTCGACGTGGCGGCGGACAGCCAGGGCGGCATGGCCGAGGGCGTCGGCCTGGCCGGCCAGCTGTTCGGGGTCTCCTCGGTCCTGCGCTACCTGCAGTTCCAGAACGGCTTCATCGACGAGAACGGCCCGGGGGTCGACTTCACCAAGCCCCTCAGCAGCCGCGCCGAGCTAAGCCTCGACGGCAACGCCGAGGTCCTCGGGCGCGTGGTGCCGTTGTCCTTCCGAACCGCCATGGACGCCTACGCCCGCGGCGAGACCGACGTCACCGGCTCGATCCGCGGTTCGGCGACAGCCGCCTCGATCCTGTTCTCCGGCGGGTTCGACCTCACGCGCAGCTTCGGCCTGGGCGCGTCGCCCACGAGGCTCAGCGGCTTCATCGCCGGCTCCACCTTCCGCAACTTCGCCTGGCAGATCCGCAGCTCGCTCGACTACGACCTCCTGCCGGACTTCAAGCCCCGGGCCCTGGCGGTCACCGTGGACCACGACCTGTCCCAGAAGGCGAGCCTCCGCTTCGGGGTGGGCGAACAGCTCGACGCCTTCAAGAGCTTCAACCTGACCGCCTCGGCGATCCTGCGCTCCCGGTTCGGCGACCTGTCGCTCAACAGCGACTACAACAACGCCGACCAGAGCTGGCAGCTCGGCGCCCAGGTCAACTTCGGCCTGGCCTACAATCCGGGGAAGGGCCGCTACGCGGTCGTGCGGCAGGGTCCCGGCACCGGCGGATCGGTCGCCTTCCACGCATTCATCGACGCCAACGGCAACGGCAGGTTCGATCCCGGCGAGAAGGGCGTGGCCAACGTCGTGATCGAGGGCGGCGACGGAAAGGTGGTGACCGACGCCAACGGCCGCGCGTTCGTGACCGGGCTGGGCGACAGTCCGACCGCCCGGCTGAACGTCAGTCTCGACAAGCTTGACAACCAGTCCATGAAGACGCCGCCCAGGATTATCCAGCTGTCGCCTCGGCCCGGCCAGGTGCTGGACGTGGACTTCCCGATGCAGCCCACCGGCGAGGTCATGGTGCGGCTGCTCCTGAAGCGCCCGGACGGCGCCTTCGTGGGTATTTCCGGCATCCATGCGCGCCTGGTCGGCGCGCAGGGGAAGGTCACGGAAGCCAACACCGAGTTCGACGGCTCGGCCAGCTTCGAGAACCTCACCGCCGGGACCTATCATCTGGAGCTGGATCCGGAGCAGGCCGCGCGGCTGCGGATGCATATCGTCAAGCCCCTCACCGTAACCATCAAGGGCGACGGAGGATTCACACCGGACGCATCAACAGAAATCGCCTTCGACCCGCGGCCACAAGGGTCCCAGTAGGCGGTTATAGTGGAATGTCTTCCGCTATTGTGCCACTGATTAGTCAAGCATGATAACGAGTCTGAATAAGCGTGGATTACCTCAAGAACTCGCAACCTTGGATTGCCGCATTAATTTTGCTCGCGATGGTGTTTGCTTCCAGCGTGACGCAGGCGCAGACGGTGGCTGTCGTCACCGCACCGGACCTCGGCAAGGTCACCGCCGCAAGCAACGGCGTCACGGTGTTCAATTTCGCGGCGGGCACGGGCGAGGTCACGCGCGTCTCCGGATCGGGAACGCGCGCGGCGGCCGGCGCGGCCTACGCCACGGTCGTGGTGACCTGCGGCTCAGCCGCCAGCAATGAGGGCGACGGGGAATTCGGTCAGAACACCCAGGGGGGAGACACTCAGGGGGGAGGCAGCGAGGGTGGTGATGGGCAGCGGCGCGACGGCTCGGGGCGCGAGCACCAGGGCGGCGGCTGGTGCGACAGGGACCCGCTGAAGATCACAGTGACCAACGCCGGTTCACCGACCGGCCGGGCCGGCCCGCTCGGCGCCTTCACCGCGGCCATGGGCAACGCCGTGCTCGTGTCGGGAAGTCCCTCGACGCCCGCCAACCCGCTCGTGTTCGAAATCCAGGGCCTCGGCGGGACGTCACGGAGCTTCAGCATCGGGGCCGACTTCCCGATCTACGGCGACGACCGAAGCGACCTTCCCACGGGGCTGGCGACGAGCGGCTTTGTGGTCACCATGGAAGACGGCAAACGGTCACATGGCTCCTTTTCCGGGCCTGGGATCGGAGCGGCCTACGTCATACATCAATTGAAGATGGCCGTGGCGTCCGACCCGAACACGGGGGCGCCTATGCGCCTCGACTTCGGGCGCATCGTGCTGCCGACGAGCGGGCCGGCGAACGTCAACCTGTCCGCGAGCACGGGTGAACGCACCGTCACCGGCGCAGGCGCGCTGGCCAATCCCGCGCCTCAACGCGGCGGCTTCGTGGTCGAGGGGCAGCGCGGCGAATCGATCTCGGTCTCGGTCCCCCCTTCGATAACTCTGACCAACACCTCGGGCCAAGGATCCCTCGCCATATCGACCAACACCACCGCAGTCGGCGTGGCGACCCTCAGCGTCGGGACGGGCGCGTCCGGATCATACACCTTCTACGTGGGCGGAAGCTTCGCGCTCAGCCCGACGACGCCGTCCGGGGCCTATCAGGGTTCTTACACCGTCAGCGCCAACTACGACTGACGGCGGCGCGCGGGACCCCGCAGAACAGCGGTTGACAGGCCCGACGGCCGAGGCGTGTAACCTCACCCCGGGGCCGGAGTTCGGGAGGAACCCATGAAAAACCTGACTGCGCTGACGGCGCTCGTTCTTGCGGTCGCCACGCCCGCCTTCGCCGACCTCAAGCCCGGGGCCACGGCCCCCGACTTCACCGCGCCGGCCTACCTGGCGGGCAAGCCCTTCACCTTCCACCTCGCCGACGCCCTGAAGAAGGGCCCGGTCGTGGTCTATTTCTTCCCGGCCGCGCATACCGCCGGCTGCAACCTCGAGGCGCACCTGTTCTCGCAGGCCATTCCCCAGTTCAAGGCGGAGAAGGCCAGCGTCATCGGCGTGACCGCGGGCAACACCGACCAGCTCGCCGCCTTCTCCACCGAGACGGAGCACTGCGCGGGCAAGTTCCCGGTGGCGGCCGACCCCGACGCCAAGATCGCCAGGGAATACGACTCGACCCTGGCCATGAAGCCGGACTGGGCGAGCCGGACCTCCTACGTCATCGCCAGCAACGGCAAGATCGTCGAGGTCTACGACAACCTCAACCCCAACGACCACGTGGCCAAGACCCTGGCCGCCCTCAAGACGCTGAACGGCGGCAAGTAGGGCCCCCTCGCCCCACGCCACACGCCCGGCGGGGCGGGCCGAAAAACCTTGCCCCGCCAGCGGTTTTCGCCTATCTGCCCGCCTCTTCACGGAAGGCGGTCTCACGCGGAGCCTTCAAAGGGCCGGGAGCCTCCCGGCCGCCGCGCCTGAGAGCCATCGCGCCCGTCGGTCCTTCCGCCGCCGGCCGCGCCGCCGTCCCAACGGAAGAAGGACCAATGGCGCTTTACGAACACGTCGTGATCTCGCGGCAGGATATCTCGCCGCAGCAAGCCGAAGCCCTCAACGACCAGCTCAAGTCGATCATCGAAGCCGGCGGCGGGTCCGTCGCCAAGATCGAGTACTGGGGACTTCGCAACCTGACCTACCGGATCAAGAAGAACCGCAAGGGTCATTATTCCCTGCTCGCCATCGACGCCCCGGCCGAGGCCGTGAAGGAGATGGAGCGGCAGCTCTCCCTGAACGAGGACGTGCTGCGGCACCTCACCGTCCGGGTGGACGAGCTGGACCTCGAGCTCTCCCCCGTCCTCGCCCGCCGCGATCGCGACCGCGAACGCCGCGACGACGCCCCGCAATTCTAGAGAAAGGGGGACATCGCCATGACCGACGAAACCTCCGCCGCCCCGGCCGCCGGGGCTTCCGCAGGCCCTGCCCGCCGCCCGTTCTTCCGCCGCCGCAAGGTGTGCCCGTTCTCCGGCGCCAACGCGCCGAAGATCGACTACAAGGACGTGAAGCTCCTGCAGCGCTATGTGTCCGAGCGCGGCAAGATCGTGCCGTCGCGGATCACCGCCGTCTCCGCCAAGAAGCAGCGGGAAC
>JAGWSE010000459.1 GCA_028869395.1 Alphaproteobacteria bacterium
GCCCACGGCCTGATGGCCGTACATCCCCCCCGGGATGACGGCGGCCGCGCGTTCGCGCAGAGCCCGGTCGCGGCTGTTGGTCCGGTCCATCGGCGGCTCCCTGATCGACGATCGGAGAGACATTACGCCGGGCGGGGCTTGGGGGAAGAGGCTTGGAGACGCGCCTGCCTGCCCGAACGCGGCAGCGATGGCCGAGGGATCAGCCGGAGGGGTTGACGTCGGGGTCGGGAGGCCCGTCCTCTCCTCCGCTCGTCCCCGCGCAGGGGGGGACCCATTGGGAGGATGGACCCGCCTGGATCCCGGCGGCCGAGGCCCGGCTTGGATCCCCGCCTTCGCGGGGATGAGCGGTGGGGAGTGCGATGCCCAGGGCGTCGCAGAGGCGGGCGATCTGGATCTCGACAGGCTCGGCGAGGAAGGCCTCGGCCAGGTCGAGGGCGAGGTGGTCGGCTTCGGGCGCCTCGTGTTCGCTCCAGATGAGCGGCTGGACGTGGGCGGTGACCTCGGCCTTGCGGCGCACGATGCGGCGCTCGGTCTCGGCGCGGGCGTGCGAGGCGTCCGCCGGCGGCGCGGACGGGGTCGCGCTCCAGCCTGGCGTGCAGGGCGAGGCTCTGGCGCAGGCCGCGGCCCGCCTCGTGAAAGGCATGGGTGAAGCAGACCTTCTCGTCGGCGGTATCGGCCGCGAGGGCGGATTTCTGCAGGTCGCGGGCGAGCACGAGGGCGAGCTCGCCCAGCATCTTATGCCCGTTTCGCTGAGGCCGGCGCCCATCGGAACGTAGGAAGAACGCGAGAGCGCCGGATCGCCAAAGAATTTGTGAGATTCTCTTTTGGGAGAGAGCAGCCTCGCCTCTGGTCCCTTCAGCTGGGTGGGTCACCCTCTCCCGCCAGCGGAAAGGCTTCAGGTCAGACGAAGCGCCAGCATTCCTCAGCGGTCGCCAAGAGCGTCGCCACCAAGGCCGGAACGGCTGCGAACGCAGCTGGTTAGGGGCGAGGAGGAGACGGACATGCTGACAGACCAGGCGCATGCCTTCGCCGATCAGATTTCGAAGGTCATCGAGCTGGTGGGCGTGGGGATCATCGTGCTCGGCCTGCTGCTTTCGACCATCGCCTACTTTCGCGACGGTCTGGGCTCGCACGACTGGCGCTCCGCTTACGAGCGTTACCGCTCCAATCTCGGGCGCGGAATCCTGCTGGGGCTGGAGCTCCTGGTAGGCGCGGACATCATCTCGACGATCACCGCGCCCCTGACCTTCGCCAGCGTCGGCCTGCTCGCCGGTATCGTCGGGATCCGAACCTTCCTGAGCTTCTCCCTTGAGACCGAGATCGAGGGCGCTTGGCCCTGGCGGCGCGCCAGGGATGCGAAGGGCGGTTCGGACACGCCGGCGGAGCGATGAGGCGAGTGAGGCCCGTCCAACATCCGGAACCGGCGCCTTGAGCGAGCGGTTGGAGCGCGCGGCGGAGATGTCGGACGCAAGGATCGGAGCGCAAGAATGTCACTCATCGCCTGGCTTATCGTAGGCCTGATCGCCGGCTGGCTCGCCAGCATGGTCGTGAACCGACGCGGCGAGGGCGCGATCCTCGACATCCTGCTGGGCGTGGTGGGGGCGTTCGTGGGCGGCTACCTGTTCCGCTACTTCGGCCACGCCGGCGTCAACGGAATCAACCTTCACAGCATCCTCGTGGCGGGCGTGGGCGCGATCCTCGTGCTCGTGATCTATCACGCGATCTTCCGCCGCCGGGTGTTCTGAGCACCGGCGCGCGAAGCCCGTCCATGACTGCCGGGGCCGGCGCGGCGCGCTTGACGCCGCGGTCCCTCCGGCCGCGTATGGGCGCGAGCAGTCGCGGAAGGGCAGGACGTCATGGCGAGGCAGGCCAAGGTGCTGGCGGGCGGAATCTCCTTCGGGGAGGGGCCGCGCTGGCATGAGGGGCGGCTGTGGTTCAGCGACTTCTACGATCACGCCGTGAAGTCGGTCTCCGAGGCCGGCGACGTGCGCGTCGAGTTCGAGATCGACGACCAGCCGTCGGGACTGGGCTGGACGCCCGACGGGGAGCTGCTGGTGGTCTCGATGACCAAGCGGCTTCTGCTGCGGCGCAGCGCCGACGGACGGATCTCGACGCTGGCGGACCTCTCGGGGGTGGCCACCTGGCACTGCAACGACATGGTGGTCGATGCGGCGGGGCGCGCCTATGTCGGCAACTTCGGCTTCGACCTGGAGGCCGCGGCCGCGCAAGGCGGGCTGGAGGGCGTCTCGACCAGCCAGCCCCCCGCCAAGCTGGCGCGGGTCGATCCGGACGGCGGCGTCCACGTGGCCGCCGAGGACATGCACTTCCCGAACGGGACGGTGATCACGCCGGACGGGCGCAGGATGATCATCGGCGAGACCTTCGCAGGCCGGCTGACGGCGTTCGACATCGGCCCGGACGGCGCGTTTTCGAACCGGCGGGTGTGGGCGGAGATCGCGCCGCGGCTGCCGGACGGCATCTGCCTGGACGCGGCGGGCTGCGTGTGGGTGGCCAATCCCACCGCGCCGGAGTGCGTGCGCGTGGCCGAGGGTGGCGAGGTGGTGGACGTGATCCAGACCGCCATGCCCTGCTTCGCCTGCATGCTGGGCGGGGCGGACGGGCGGACATTGTTCATGATGACCTCGCGGGCCGACGAGGCCGGCGGCAAGCCCAAGGGCCAGGTCGAGTCCGTGCGCGTGGACGTGGCGCACGCCGGGCGGCCGTAGGGGCGGGAAGGCACGAAAAAGGGGCCGCGGCGCGACCCCTCATCCGTCAGCCTTCGGCCGACACCTTCTCCCGCAAGGGGAGAAGGGTAGAAGAGGACCAGCCCGCGTGAGGCGTCCGATTGAAACTATGCGGCCGTCTCCCCAAGGGGAGAATGGGGCTCACCAGGCCTGGGAGAAAATTTCCGGCCGCGGGGCCGACTCGCCAGCTAGGTTCCACGCCGCAAACCCGGGGGAGCGCCGCATGGCCGATATCGAGCACCGCACGGTCCAGGCGAACGGGATCGCTCTCCACGTGGCGCTCTCCGGCCCCGAGGAAGGGCCGCTGGTGATCCTCCTCCACGGCTTCCCGGAAGCCTGGTTCGAGTGGCGCGAGCTCATCCCCCCGCTGGCCGAGGCGGGCTACCGCGTCGCCGCGCCGGATCAGCGCGGCTAC
>JAGWSE010000460.1 GCA_028869395.1 Alphaproteobacteria bacterium
CCGCCGCGCGCCATGGCCTCACCCGCGCAAGCCTTGGCGTCCAGAACCTGTCGCCCGAGGTCCAGGCTGCGGTGAACCGCATCGAGCACATCGAGGATATCGCCGCCTGCGTGTCGTGGCTCCGCGATGCGGGGGTGCGCTCCATCAACTTCGACCTGATGTACGGCCTGCCGCGCCAGACAGTGGCCAACACGCTCTCGACCCTCGATGGCGTGCTGAGGCTTCGGCCCGAGCGTCTGGCGCTCTTCGGATATGCCCACGTGCCCTGGATGAAGCCGCACCAGAAGCTGCTGGAGACCTCGCCCCTGCCAGGCCCGGCCGAGCGGCTGGACCAGGCCGAAGCCGCCGCCGAGCACCTCGCCGCCGAAGGCTACGTCAGGATCGGCCTCGACCACTACGCCCTGCCGACGGACGAGCTCGCCGTCGCCGCCGGCGAGGGACGTCTGCACCGCAACTTCCAGGGCTATACGACAGACGCGGCGCGCACCCTGCTGGGCCTGGGCGCCTCGGCGATCGGTTCGCTTCCCGAAGGCTTCGTGCAGAACGTGAGCCAGGAGCTCGGTTGGCGCGCGGCGGTGATGAAGGAGGACCTGCCCATCACCCGGGGCGTCGCGCTCACCCCCGACGACCGGCTTCGCGGGGAGATCATCGAGCGATTGATGTGCGACCTCGCGGTCGACCTCGCCGCGGTCTGCGCCCGGCACGAACGGCCGCTCTCCGGCCTGGCGCAGGCCCGCGCGCGGCTGGCGTCCTTCGCCGCCGACGGCCTCCTTGAGATCGACGGGGCGAAGTTGCGGGCCGTCGGCGACGGCAGGCTCGTGATCCGCTCGATCTGCGCCGCCTTCGACCCCTACCTCCAACCGGAAGCCAAACGGCACGCCAAGGCGATCTGAGGCCTCAGACCTGCAGCATGTCGTCGGGACGGGCGACGAGCTTGTAGAGCACCGGCATCAGAAACACGCTAATCAGCAGCCGGGTGAACAGGCCCATGACGATCACCAGCGCGAAGGGACGTTGCGAGTCCGTGCCGACGCCGGTGGCCAGCGCGGCCGGCAACAGGCCGAAGGCCGCCACCAGCGCGGTCATGCTGATGGGCCGCAGGCGCAGGATAGCCCCGTCGCGTACGGCCTGGTCGAGCGGGACCCCGCCGCGCCTGAGCTCGTTGACGTAGGAAATGTAGACCACCGCGGTCTGCACCGAGACCCCGAGCAGCGCCAGGAATCCGATCCCGGAGGAAACCGAGAACGGGGTGTGGGTCATCCAGAGCGCCAGGATCGCCCCGATCGGCGCGGACAGCAGCACTCCGCCCACGGTGATCAGCGGGAACTTGAAGTTGCCATACAGCGCGAAGAGCAGGATCAGGATCAGGAAAAGGGTGAGCGGCAGGATCAGCTTCAGCTGGTCACGCGAGGCCGTGTACTCCTTGTAATCGCCGCCCCAGCTCACGTGATAGCCGGCGGGCAGGGGGACCTTCGCCTTGACCTGACGCATCGCATCCTGCACCGCGCCGGCGAGGTCGCGCCCTTCGACCGAGAACTGGACCCCGATGTAGCGGGAGTTGTTCTCGCGGTAGATGAACGAGGCGCCGTTGGTCACGCCGATGTCGGCGAAGGTCTTCAGGGGCAGTTGCTGGCCGCCGGGCGTCGCGATCAGGATGTTGCCGATCGCCTCCGGGTTGTCGCGGTATTGCCGCTCGAGGCGGACCACCAGATCGAACTCTTTCTCGCCCTGGACGACCTGGGTGGCGACGTCGCCGCCGATCGCCGTCTGGATGACGCCATTGATGTCGTCGACGTTCAGGCCGTAGCGCGCGATCTTGGCCCGGTCGATCTTGATGGTCAGACTGGGCTGACCGAGCTCGCGGACCAGACTCACGTCATGGATGCCGGGCACCTGCTGCAGCACCGCCTTGATCGCCTTGCCCTTCGCCTCGAGCGTCCTGAGGTCGGAGCCGAAGATCTTCACCGCGAGCGCGCTCTTAAGGCCCGTTTCGGCCTCGTCCACGGCATCCTCGGCGGGCTGCGTGTAGTTGAAGACGATCCCGGGGAACGTCTGGAGCTTGCGGTTGATCGCCGCGATCAGCTGCGGCTTGCCGTGATAGGGGCCCCGCCATTGCGAATAGGGCTTGAGGCCCACGAAGAACTCGACGTTGAAGAAGCCGGTGGCGTCGGTGCCGTCGTCGGGGCGGCCGAGCTCAGAGGTGACTGTCGTCACCTCCGGGAAGGAGCGCAGGATCGCGCGGACCTTCGGCGCGACCTTCGCCGACTCGTTGAACGAGATGGTCGCCGGCATGGTGGCGCGGACCCACAGCGCCCCTTCGTCCAGCTTGGGCATGAACACCGCACCGATCGCCGGAACCACGATCAGCGAGAGCGCGAAGAGGGCCGTCGCGACCCACAGCGTCGGCCAAGGGCGCGCAAGGCAGACGTCCAGGGCTTTGGCGTAGCGCGCCTTCACCCACTCGAAAGGCCGGTTCACCCGCTCGCGCACGCCCCGGCGCATGAACCAGGCGCAAAGCACGGGCAACAGGGTGAGCGTCACCACCGTCGCCCCCACCAGGGCGAAGATCATGGTGTCGGCCATCGGCTTGAACAGCACCCCCGAGGGCCCGGCCAGCACGTAGATCGGCAGGAAGCTCACGACGATCACCACGGCCGCATAGACCAGCGGTCGGTCGACCTCGGCGGCCGCCTCGCGGATCACCTCCTTGACGTCGAACGGTCGATCGCCGCGCAAGGCGATCTGGCGGAAGATGTTCTCGACCATGAACACCGCCCCGTCGACCAGGATGCCGAAGTCGATCGCTCCGATGGAGAGCAGGTTCGCCGAAGCGTTCTGGAGGTTGAGACAGGCGAAGGCGAAGAACAGCGCCAGCGGGATCGTGACCGCCACGATCAGGCCTGCGCGGACGTCGTAAAGGAAGAAGATCAGGATCGCGACGACCAGCACCACGCCCCTGAGAAGGTTGCCGGCGACCGTGCTGGTGGTGAGCTTGATGAGGTCGGATCGATCGTAGAAGGGAACGACCTTCACGTCCTTCGGCAGGATCTGGGTATTGAGCTCCTGGGTCTTCGCCTCGACGCGCTTCAGCACATTCTGGGTCTTCTCGCCCGTTCGCTGCAGGATCACGCCCTCGACGGCGTCGTCCTGATTCATGTAGCCGAACTCGCCCAGCCGCGGCGCGATGCCGATCACCGCGTGACCGACGTCCTTGACCAGCACAGGCACGCCGTCATGGACGGCCAGGACGACGTTTCCGATGTCCTCCAGGCTGGTCAGCCGTCCCACGCCGGTCACGTAGTAGAACTGGCCGCCCTCGGAATAGAAGCCGCCGCCGGCGTTGCTGTTGTTGGCGGCGAGCGCGGCCTTCGCCTGGGTGACGGTCAGACCGACCGCGGCGAGCTTCGCCGGGTCGAACAGCACCTGGTACTGCATCTCGCCGCCGCCGAATCCGGAATCGTCGGCCACGCCGGCGACTGAGCGGAACTGCGGCTCGACCACCCAATCCTCGAGGGTCTTGAGCTCCATCGGCGAGCGGTCGGGGCTCTGCAGCACGTAGCGGTAGATGAGGCCGGAGGGCGATGCGAGCGGCGCGAGCGACGGGGCAACTCCGTCGGGAAGGCTTACGTCATGCAGCCGGTTCAGCACCTCCTGGCGTGCGAAGTAGGCGTCGGTGCCGCCCTTGAAGGTGATCGTCACGTCCGACAGGCCGTAGAGCGAGATCGAGCGCGAGGTGACCGTGTCGGGCGTGCCGTTGGTTCCGTTCTCGATCGGCACCGTGATCAGCCGCTCGACCTCCTCGGCGGAATGGCCGGGCCATTGGGTGATCACTTCGACAATCGGCGGCGACAGGTCGGGATAGGCGTCGACCGGAAGCCGCTGGAACGACCAGACGCCAGCGGCGACGAGCACCGCCGTCATCAGCATCACCAGCGCGGGCTGGCGCAGCGCCGTCGCCACCAGCCGGTTGATCACCGTGGGCGTGGTGGATGGCCCGGCGGCCGGGGGCGGGGCCTCGCTCACTGGTTCTGCATGAACTGGAGGAACAGGGCGCCGTCGGCGACGATGCGGTCGCCGGCCTGCAGGCCCTCAGGGATGTCGTACCGGTCGCCGTCTCGGTGGCCCAACGTGACGCGTCGCCGCGCGAACCCGCCGCTGGGCTCCTGGACGTAGACGAAGGGTAGGTTCTCCTCGTCGCGCAGCACCGCCGGGACCGGGATCAGCAGACCTGTCTCGGGCTGACGGGAGCGAATGATCGTGCGGACGTACATCTGCTTCTTCAACAGACCGCCGGGATTGTCGACCAGGACGCGCGCCTGCACCGAACGGGTGTCGGGGTTCACCAGGGCCGAGATGTTGTCGACCCGTCCGCTCAGGCGCCCCGCGCCGACCCCGGTCTCGACGTCCACCGGATCGCCGACGCGGACGGCGGCCGCTTCGTCGGGCGTGAGCTGGGCCATGACCCAGACGCGCGAGAGGTTGGCCACCGTGAAGGCTGCCGTCGTGCCGGCCTGTAGAAGCTGGCCGGGCGTGATCAGCTTTTCGACCACCGTGCCTGCGATCGGGGAGCGGATTTCGCCCTCGATCCGGGCCCCGGCCTGCCCGTTGCGGATCGCCGCGAGCGCCTTCGCAGGCAGCTTCAGCGCGATCAGCGCCTGCAGCGCGGCGGCGCGATCGGCCTCGGCGCTGGCGGCATCGGTCTGAGCCTGCGCAGCCTCACGCGCCGAGACGCCGTTGTGCGCGAGGAGGTCCCTGTCCGCGTCGGCGATCCGGCGCGCATTGCGGGCCGTGACGTCGGCCTTCTGGTAGGCGCTGACGGCCGAGGCGTAGTCTGGCGAGTCGACGGTGGCCAGCACCTGTCCGGCCGCCACCGTCTGGCCCGCGTCCACCAGCAGCCGGTCCACGGGACCGGACATCGGCGCGAGCACGCTGGTCGCCTGATCGTTATCGAAGTCCACCACGCCGGTGGTTTCGATGCTCCTCTGATAGAGCCCGGAGCCAACCGTCACGAGCTGGATGTGCTGCAGCTGCGCAGGTGTCAGCGTCAGCAAGGTCGGCTTAGTGCTGGCGGCGGCCGTGGCCGCGTCCTTGTCGCGGGCGTGGGCGCCGCATCCGGCGAGGCCGATCAGCGCGGCGGCCGCGACCGTCGCGCGAAGCAGGGCGCGCGTCTTTCTCATGGCCGTGCGGCCCCCGAAGCTTCAGTGCACATCTTTGTCCCCGGCGAGGTCGGGCCTGTTCCACCATCCGCCGCCCAGCGCCTGATAGAGCGCCGCCGTGTCGGAGAAGCGGGCGGCCTGGGCCTGGACGAGGTTGATGCGGGCCTGTTGATAGCCCTGCTCGGCGTTGAGCAGGGCGAGGTAGCTGGCGTAGCCGTCGCGGTACTGACGCTCGGAGAGCTGCAGCGTGGTCTCGGCGGCGCGGTCGGCGGCTGCGGCCGCCTTGAGCGCCTCGGCGTCGCGCTCGATAGCGCTCAGCGTGTCGGCGACGTTCTGGAAGGCGGTGAGCACCGTGCTGCGGTACTGCTCGGCGGCCTGGGTGTAGGCGGCCTTCGCCGCGCGTTCCTGGTGCAGCAGCGTCCCGCCCTGGAATAGGGGCGCCGTCAACGCGCCGCCGACCGCCCAGAATCCCGTGCCCGGCCCGAACACCTGGCTGAGCTGCAGGGCCGTGTTGCCGGCGTTGGCGGTCAGCTGGATGTTCGGCAGCCGGTTGGCGGCGGCGATGCCGACCTGGGCGCTCGCGGCGTGCAGGTTGGCCTCCGCCTGGCGAACGTCGGGCCGCTGTTCGATGAGGGCGGACGGCAGGCTGACCGGCAGGTCTGCGGGCAGCTGGAGGTCGGCGAATGCGAACTTCGCGTCCGGCGCCTGGCTCGGGAACTGCCCAGTCAGCACTGCGAGCAGATGCTGCTGCTGGTCAGCCTGCTTCTGGAGCGGCGAAAGGGCCGCCTGCGCCTGGGCGAGTTGGCTTTCCTGGGCGGCGAGGTCGAGGCCCGAGGCATAGCCGTCCGTCAGCTGGAGCTTCACCGTGGCGACAATCTTGGTGTCGATGTCGACCAGCTGGCGGTTGGCGTCGAGCTGCGCCTCGATCGCCGCTTCCTGGATCGCGGCGTCGACCACATTCGTGGTGAGCGTCAGGCCCGCGGCGATCATCTGGAATCGCGCTGCGGTCTCCTGGGCCCGGGCGTTCTCCACCGTGCGGCGCGTGAGCCCGAACACATCCGGCGTGTAGCCGACCGTCACCTGGGGCGTGACGAGAGTGTAGGTCAGGCTGTTATTGCTGGGCGTCGGCGCAAGGGCCGGCGACTGCGCCTGCCGGCTGGCCGCGAAGCCGGCCGAGACGTTCGGCCAGAATGCGCCCCGTTGGGCCAGCGTCGTCTCATGCGCAGCGGTCAGCGCGGCCTGGGCGGCCTTCAGGTCGTGATTGTTCTCGAGCGCGGCTTCGACGAGCGCGTTCAGCGGCCGCGAATGGAATACCTGCCACCAGTCGCCCGGGATGCCGCCGCCCACCTCAAAGGATTGCCGCGAGCCGCCGCTGACGCCAGGAGTCGCAGCGGTGGGGGCGAGGGGCGCCTTGGTGTAGCGGCTGACGCGCGGCGGCGCGGGCGGATGGAAATTCGGGCCCGCGGCGCAGCCGGCGAGCGCCAGCGCGGCCAACGCAGGTCCGACGACGCGTCCCGGTCGGGCGCGCAGGCTTCCCAATTTCAGAACCAGGTCCGTCCCCAC
>JAGWSE010000461.1 GCA_028869395.1 Alphaproteobacteria bacterium
ATCCTTCGCGACCCCGGCCGCATTGAGGGCTGCTACCGTATCACCGCCGCCGGCCACCGCCACCAGCTTGCCGGAGGTGGTCAGCCGCGCGGCTTCCTGCGAAGCTTGAACGGTCGATTTGTCAAAGGGTTGCACCTCGAAGACGCCGAGCGGACCGTTCCAGATGAGCGTCTTCGCCTCGCCCATGGCGTCGAGGATCTGCTTCAGCGTGTCGGGCCCCACGTCGAAGATCTTCTCGTCCGGCCGGATCGCCTCGGCGGCGGTCCCGCCCAGCCTGGCGATGCGGTGGGGCGCGTTCGGTGCGAGGTCCTTCGCCACGACGACATCGCTCGGCAGAATCATCAGGCAGCCGGCGGCCTCGGCCTTCTTCAGGATCTCGCGTGCGGTCTCGGCCATCTCCTTCTCGCAGAGCGAAGCGCCGACGTCGTAGCCCTGGGCGAAGCGGAAGGTGTTGGCCATGCCGCCGCCGATCGCCAGGTACTGCAGCTTGGAGACCAGGTTCTCCAGCAGGTCGAGCTTGGTGGAGACCTTGGCCCCCCCGACGATGCCCATCACCGGCCGCGTGGGCTTGCCCAGCGCTAGGTCGAGCGCATCCAGTTCGCGGCGCATCTGCTCGCCGGCGTAGGCCGGAAGCAGGCGCGCGAGGCCCTCGGTCGAGGCGTGCGCCCGGTGGGCGGCGGAGAAGGCGTCGTTGACGTAGACGTCGCCATTGGCGGCCAGCTCGCGCGCGAAGGCGGGATCGTTCGCCTCCTCGCCGGCGTGGAAGCGGACATTCTCCAGAAGCAGCACGTCGCCCGGCCGCATCGCATCCACGGCCGTCTTGGCGGCCGGCCCCACGCAGTCGTCGGCGAAGGCCACGGGGGCGCCGATCAGTTTTGCGAGCGGCTCGACCACGGGCCGCAGGCTCATCTCGGGCACGCGCTTGCCTTTCGGCCGCTCGAAGTGGGCCAGCAGGATCACCTTCGCGCCGGCGGCGCGCAGCTTTTCGATCGTCGGCAGCGCGGCGCGAAGCCGGGTGTCGTCGGTGACCCGACCCGCGTCCATCGGCACGTTGAAGTCCACCCTGACCAGGGCCCGTTTGCCCTTCAGGTCGGCGTCGTCGAGCGTCTTGAAGGCCATGGGCGAGGTCAGATCAGGCTCGCCATATGGACGGCCACGTCCGCCATCCGGGTCGAGAAGCCCCACTCGTTGTCGTACCAGGAGAGCACCCGGCCGAGGCCGCCGTCGATCACCTGCGTCTGCGGCAGGGCCACGGTGGACGAGGCGTCGTTGTGGTTGAAGTCGTGGGAGACCAGCGGCTCCTTGGTGACCTGCAGCACTCCCTTCAGCGGGTTCGAGGCTGCGGCCTTCTCCATGGCCTCGTTGATCTCCTGAACCGTCACCTTGCGGGCGGGCACGAACTTCAGGTCGACCACCGAGACGTTGGGGGTCGGCACGCGGATCGAGGAACCGTCGAGCTTGCCCTGCAGCTCGGGGATGACCAGGCCCAGCGCCTTGGCTGCGCCGGTCGAGGTCGGGATCATCGACATGGCCGCGGCGCGGGCGCGGTAGAGGTCCTTGTGCAGGGTGTCCAGCGTCGGCTGGTCGCCGGTGTAGGAGTGGATCGTCGTCATATAACCGCGCTCGACGCCGCAGAGGTCCTGCAGGACCTTGGCCACCGGGGCCAGGCAGTTGGTCGTGCACGAGCCGTTGGAGATGACGATGTCGTCCTTGGTCAGCGAGTCGTGGTTCACGCCGTAGACGATGGTCTTGTCGACGCCGTCCGCGGGGGCCGAGACGATCACCCGCTTTGCGCCGGCCTTCAGGTGGGCCGCGGCTTTTTCCTTGGAGGTGAACAGGCCCGTGCACTCGAGCGCGATGTCGACGCCCAGCGCCTTGTGCGGCAGCTCGGCGGGATCGCGGATGGCGGTGACCTTGATGGGCCCAGAGCCGATGTCGATCGTGTCGCCGTCGACCTTCACCTCGCCGGGGAAACGGCCGTGCACGCTGTCGTAGCGGAGGAGGTGAGCATTGGTTTCGACCGCGCCAAGGTCGTTGATCGCGACGACCTCGATGTCCTTGCGGCCATGCTCATAGATCGAACGCAGCACCAGCCGGCCGATGCGGCCGAACCCGTTGATGGCGACGCGGACGGTCATTTTCGAAGCCTCTCCTCTCATGGCGGGTGCGCGAAGCGGTCGCAGCGCGCCGGCGTTCTTTGAGGCCCGCGCTTCCCAAGTCAACCCCAAGGGGGAGATCAAGAAGCTCAAGCCTGACAACGGATTGTGTCTGGGGACGCCCCTTCGCGACCCCCGGGGCCTCAATCCACGACGGCCCCGCTCGTTCCATGACTCAGGTCAAGGAAGGCGGAAGCGGTGGACCACGCGGTCGCCAAGATCGATCTCGTCCCAGGTGGACGGATGGGCGTCGCCGATCGCGCGTGGCCAGAACGCCATGCCGTCCGGGTTGGCGCGGTAGACCTGCAGCTCCCACCAGCCGGCGGCGGTCGCCAAGGCCGCCTGCGCCGCCGCGCGGCCCAGGCCGCCCCGTCGCCGCTCGGGGACGACGCTGAACTCGGCGATCGAATGGTCGGTCCCGAGGCCCGAGGGCGAGTGGGTGTTGATCAGCACGAAACCGGCGCGCACGCCGTCGGCCATGATCCAGTACGGCCGCCGCTCGGGCTCGGTCCAGTAGGCGTCGAAATGGCGGTAGTCGGTGGGATCGCCGGTTGCGCCGTCCGGATCCACGAGGCGCGCGTGGGCGATCAGGTAAGGGTCGAACATGGCCCTCAGCTGCGGCTTCTCGGCGAAGGTCACGGGCTGGAGGGCCACCGGCATGGTCAGCCGCCGACGGGTTTCACCCTGGCCGCCGCGTCCGTCGCGCGGGTGCGCGCCTCGCCGACGTCGCCGCCGCGGGCGAGCGCCACGCCCATCCGCCGACGCACGTAGCTCTCGGGTTTGCCGAACAGGCGCAGGTCCGCGCCGGGCACGGCGAGCGCCTCGGCGACGCCCTCGAAGGCGACCCCCGTGGCGTCCAGGCCCCCGTAGATCACCGCGCTGGCGCCAGGCTCGCGTTGGGCGACGTCCACCGGCAGGCTGAGGATCGCGCGGGCGTGCAGGCAGAACTCGCTCTGGTATTGGCTGACCAGGGTCACGAGGCCTGTGTCGTGCGGCCGCGGCGAGACCTCGGAGAACCAGACTTCGTCGCCGCGCACGAACAGTTCGACCCCGAAGACGCCAACACCGCCGAGCGCGTCGGTCACCGCCTTGGCGATCTCGCGGCTGCGGGCCAGCGCCCGTTCGCTCATGGCCTGCGGCTGCCAGCTCTCGACGTAGTCCCCCTTCACCTGCCGGTGGCCGATCGGGGCGCAGAAGCTGGTGACCACATCGCCGTTCTTCACGCTGCGCACGGTGAGCTGGGTGATCTCGAAGTCGAAGGCGACGGCGCCCTCCACGATCACCCTGGGCTGTTCCACCCGGCCCCCCTCCAGCGCATAGCGCCAGGCCTGGGCGATCCCCTGTGGGCCTTCGACGTAGGACTGGCCCTTGCCCGAGGAGCTCATCACAGGCTTCACGAAGCAGGGGAAGCCGGTCACCTCGGTCGCGGCGCGGGCCAGCTCCGCCTCCGAGGAGGCGAAGGCGTAGGCGCTGGTCGGCAGGCCCAGCTCTTCGGCCGCAAGCCTGCGGATCCCCTCGCGGTTCATGGTGAGCCGCGCCGCGCGCGCCGTCGGGATGACCGTCGCCAGCCCCTCGGCCTCGATCTTTTCCAACTCCTCGGTGGCGATCGCCTCGATTTCCGGCACGACGAGGTGCGGCCGCTCGGCCTCGACGGCGGCTCTCAGCATGACCGGATCGGTCATGGCGATCACGTGGCTGCGATGGGCGACCTGCATGGCGGGCGCGTCCGCGTAGCGGTCCACGGCGATCACCTCGCAGCCCAGCCGCTGCAGCTCGATCGCCACTTCCTTGCCGAGTTCGCCCGCGCCCAGCAGCATCACCTTCACGGCGGTCGGTGAAAGCGGCGTGCCGAGGCGCATCGGTCTAGAGCCTGGCTTTGGCGGCCGAAGCGACCGCCTCCGGCGTGAGGCCGAAGTGCTGGTAGAGGACCTTGTCCGGCGCGCTGGCCCCGAAGCCGTGCATGCCGACGAAGACCCCGTCGGCGCCGATGAAGCGGTCCCAGCCCATGCGCACGCCGGCTTCGACGGCGACACGCACCGGCGTCTCGCCGATGACGGCCTCGCGATAGTCGGCCGGCTCGGCCTCGAACAGCTACCAGCAGGGTGTCGAGATCACCCGGGCGCCGATGCCCTGGTTTTCGAGGATCTCGCGGGCGGCGAGCGCCACGGCGACTTCCGTGCCGGAGGCGAAGATCGTCACCTGGGCGGGGTGGCCGGCGGCGGCGAGCTGGTAGGCGCCGCGGGCGCTGAGGTTCTCGCCGATCGGCGCGGTGCGGACCGCCGGGGTCTTCTGGCGCGACAGCGCCATCACGGAAGGGGCGTCCTTGGAATCCAGCGCCAGCTTCCAGCACTCGGCGGTCTCCACCGCGTCGGCCGGGCGGAAGACGTTCAGGTTGGGGATCGCCCGCAGCGCCGCCAGGTGCTCCACCGGCTGGTGGGTCGGGCCGTCTTCGCCCAGCCCGATGGAATCGTGGGTGCCGACGTGGATGACGCGGATGCCCATCAGCGCAGCCAGGCGGATGGCCGGCCGGCTGTAATCGGTGAACACCAGGAAGGTGCCGCCGTAAGGGATCACGCCGCCGTGCAGCGCCATGCCGTTCATGGCCGAGGCCATGCCATGCTCGCGCACCCCGTAGTTGACATAGCGGCCGGCGTAGTCCGGGGCGTCCAGGCTCGAGGTGTTCCTGACGAAGGTGTTGTTCGAACCGGTGAGGTCGGCCGAGCCGCCGACCAGTTCGGGAATCTCGCCGAACAGCTTCTCCAGCACCGCGCCGGAGTGGACGCGGGTGGCGGCCGCCGGCTTCGAAGCCTCGGCCTCGGCGATGAAGGCGTCCAGCCGTTCGAAGGCGTGGCGGGGCAGGTCGCCCGCCATGGCGCGCTCGAACTCGGCCTTCAGGGGCGAGGCGGCGAGGCGCGCCTCCCACGCCTGCCGCGTCTTGCGGCCGCGCCGGCCGGCGGCGCGCCAGGGCCGGGCGATCTCGTCGGGGATCTCGAACGGGGCGTAGGGCCAGCCGAGGTTGCTGCGCGTGGCGGCGACCTCCTCGGCGCCCAGCGCCTTGCCGTGCACGTCGTGGGTGCCCTCGAAGCTCGGCGCGCCCTTGCCGATCACCGTCTTGCAGGCGATCAGGCTGGGCCGGTCCTGGCGGGTCGCCCAGGCCAGCGCGCGGCGGATCTGGCCAACGTCGTGGCCGTCGATCGCCTTCACCACCCAGCCCGCCGCCTTGAAGCGAGCCATCTGGTCGGTGGAGTCTGAGAGGTCCACATGGCCGTCGATGGTGATGTCGTTGTTGTCCCACAGCACGGTCAGCCGGGCGAGCTTCAGCCGGCCAGCCAGGCTGATCGCCTCGTGGCTCACGCCCTCCATCAGGCAGCCGTCGCCGGCCAGCACCCAGGTCCGGTGGTCGACGAGCTCGTCGCCGAAGCGGGCCGCCAGATGCCGCTCGGCGATCGCCATGCCGACCGCATTGGCGAGCCCCTGGCCGAGCGGACCGGTGGTGGTCTCCGCGCCAGGCGTGTGGCCGTATTCCGGATGCCCCGGGGTGAGCGAACCCAGCTGCCGGAAGGCCTTCAGCTGGTCCATGGTCATGGCCTTGAAGCCGGTGAGATGGAGAAGGCTGTAGAGCAGCATCGAGCCATGGCCGGCGGACAGCACGAACCGGTCGCGGTCCGGCCACGCCGGATCCGCCGCGTCGAACTTCAGGGCCCGGGTCCAGAGCTGGGTCGCGACGTCGGCCATGCCCATCGGCATGCCGGGGTGTCCGCATCCGGCCCGCTCCACGGCGTCGAGCGAGAGCATGCGGATGGCGTTGGCCATGAGCTGGGGAGAGGTGGGCATTTCGGTCCTGGATTCGCGCGTTCGGCGGTCTGGCGCGGGGGTCGCACGCGCGCGCGGCGGGGTCAAGGAACCGCCCCAAAGCGGCCCTTGGGAAGATCGCCGACGCATGGGTAAGATCGCTCCGGGATTCCGACCGCGAGGAGGACGCCGATGAGCGGCGAAAGCGCGCTGGAGCTGGCGGCCCGACGACTCGAACGCGCCGTCATGGCGCTGGAGCAGCGCCTGGGCGAGCGGGTCAAGGCGGCGGGCGCGCAGGCCGGCGGCCTGTTCGAGCAGGACCGGGCCAATCTCGCCGCCGAGCTGGACGAGGCCCGCGCACGCGAGCGGGCGCTCGAGGAGGCGGGCGCCGAGGCGTCCGCGGCGCTGGGTCGCGCCATCCTGGAGATCAGGACCGCGCTGAACGGCGGCTCTGCCGCACAGGAGCACTGACATGGCCCAGGTGACCGTCGAGGTGAACGGACGTCCCTACGCGGTGGGCTGCGAGGACGGCCAGGAAGGCCATCTCACCGAACTGGCCCGCATGTTCGACCAGCAGGTGCGGCATGTCGCGGGGGACATGGGCCAGCTGGGCGACACGCGGCTGTTCCTGATGGGCGCGCTGTTGATCGCCGACGAGCTCTCCGACGCCCGCTCCCGGCTGGCGGCCCTGCAGGCCGAGGTGGGCCGGCTGCAGTCCGACCGTGCGCGCTTCGAGACGCGCGCCGTCGCGGCGCTGGAGTCCGCCGCGCAAAGAATCGAAAGGCTCGCGGCGGAGTAGTCGGCCTCTTCGGGCGAGGCCCGGAAACTGTGCTAGTCTCGGCGCGATCCGTTGGAGCACGCCCATGGCTTCCCTCGATACGGGCCGACTCGAAACCGGCTTCTTCGCCTCCGACGCCTGGACGTGGTGGCAGGCGAAGAGGCTCCGCTACAACCTGATGCTCGCCGGGTCGGGTTGGGCGGCCTACTTCGTCGCAGTCGGCCTGAATTACGGCTTCGGCCATCCCGTCTGGCGCGACTGGCGGGGCGGACTCGGCATGACGATCTTCCTCGGGACCGTCTGGCTGGTGATCATGGGCTTCGCCAACGTGGCGTTCCTGCTCGGCCCTGCCGTCGAGGGCTGGGTGAAGCCGCCGGACGTGGCGCGCTATCGGCGCACCGCCTGGGCGATGGGGTTGTGGGGCTCTGCCGTCGTCCCGTTCATCTTCCCGCTGGTGCAATTCGCCCTGCTGATCGCAAAGAGCTGAGCGGCGCCGCTTGAGAGGCGACTGTCGGCCCACTACCTTGCTTCCTCGGCGGGTCCTGCTGCAGCTCACGTCGAAGGCGACATATCCCAGCGACCTTAATCGTCTCGAAGGGAGCTGTCCCTGTCCGGGATCGTGGTCTCGGGCACTACGGCGCCCACCTGGTCTACCAGGTCGAGGGGATTAGACAGTCCTTCACGGCTCTCGCGGCGCCGCCACCCTTTCTATATGAAGCCGGGCCGTGGCCCCGGCTTTCGACAAGACCGCCCTTCGCCTGCGCATGCGGGGACTGCGGCGCCGTATGGGGGCCGAGGTCCCTGACGCCGCCTGGCGCGCCGCTGCGGCCCTGCCCTTGCCGCGCCTGCCCCCTTTCCGGACCTTCGCCGCCTACTACGCACAGGGGAGCGAGATCGACCCGTCCCCGCTGGCGGAGCGGCTGGCGGCCCATGGCGCCGCGGCGACACTGCCGGTCGCGCTGAGCGGCGAGGGGCGGCTGCAATTCCGGCGATGGCGGATCGGCGAGAGCCTGGAGCCGGATGCCGTGGGCGTCCCCTCGCCGCCGGCCGGCGAGCCGTCGCTTGCGCCCGAGCTGGTGATCGCGCCACTGCTGGCCTTCGACCGCTTCGGCGGCCGCCTCGGGCAGGGCGGCGGCCACTACGATCGCACCCTGGCGAACCTTCGCGCGACCGCACCGGTTTTCGTCATCGGCCTCGCCTATGCGGCGCAGGAGGTGGACGAAATCCCGATGGAGCCGCATGACGAGCGCCTCGACGCCGTGCTGACGGAAGCCGGCTATAGGGAGTTCGAACGGGACTAGGATGCGGTTTGCTTTCTTCGGTGACGTGGTCGGCCGCTCGGGCCGAGAGGGCCTGACGGCGCACCTGCCGGCGCTGCGGCGCCGGCTCGGGCTGGAGTTCGTGATCGTCAACGCCGAGAACGCCGCGGCCGGCTTCGGCATCACCGAGGCCACGGCGCGCGAACTGTTCGACGCCGGCGCCGACTGCCTGACCCTCGGCAATCACTCCTGGGACCAGAAGGAGGCGCTGACCTACATCGTCCGCGAGCCGCGCCTGATCCGCCCCGCGAACTACCCCGCACTCGCCGATCCGCCAGGCCGCGGTTCGCAGCTGTTCGAGACGGAGAGCGGGCGCCGCGTGCTGGTGATCAACCTCCTCGGGCGCATCCACATGGATGCGCTGGACGATCCCTTCGCGGCGGCCGATCGCGAGCTGGAAGCCTGCCCGCTCGGAGCTGCGGCCGACGCGGTCGTCGTCGACATGCATGCCGAGGTCACGAGCGAGAAGATGGCCATGGGTCATTTCTGCGACGGCCGCGCGAGCCTGGTCGTGGGCACCCACACCCACGTGCCCACGGCCGACGCCCAGATCCTGCCCGGCGGCACGGGCTTCCAGACCGACGCCGGCGCCTGCGCCGACTACGACAGCGTCATCGGCAACGACAAGGAAGAGCCGCTGCGGCGGTTCACGACGCGCATCTCCGGCGGCCGGTTCAAGCCGGCGGAGGGGCCGGCGACCGTCTGCGGGGTTTTCGTGGAGACGCACGAGGCCACAGGGTTCGCACGGCGCATTGAGCCGATCCGCGTGGGCGGGCGGCTATCCGAGCACGTGCCGGTGGTGGACGGCGTGGCGGCGCGTTAGCGGCGGCCCCGGTGGCGCTTCTCGCCGCGATCGCCGCTGCGCGCGGCCTTCAGCTCGGCGAGGGTGAGCTGGCCGGTCTTGGCCTTGTCCAGCGTCGCGAAACGGCGCGCCGTGGCCGCGCGCCACTCCCGCAGCGTGACCTTGCCGTCGACGTTCGCATCGGCGTTGGCGATGGGCTCCGGCTCGTCGATCAGCGAATAGCGCGCCGCGCCCTCTAGCTCGCCGGCCATACCGCCAAAGCCACTGCCGCCGCGCGCGCCCTCGCCGCGCTCGCCGCGGCCGCCGGCATCGCTGTCACGGTCGCGACCGGTGCGGCCCCCGTGACGGGCGCCCGGAAAGCTTTCACCGTGTTCGCCGCTCCCATGGCTGCGCTCCGGCCGCTGCAATCCCTCGGCCGAGATCTCGGGGGCGATGGTCTGCTCGTAGTTCTGCGCCTCGAGGCCGTCGATCACGCCGTCGCCGTTCAGGTCCACCACCTTGAAGAACCGCAGCGCGTCGGCCTGAAACTCCGCCTCGGTGAGGACGCCGTCGTGGTTCGCATCGGCCTGGTCGAACCAGGCCTCCAGCCCGTCGCGCTCTCGGAACGGCTCGCCCGAGGGGCTGATGAAGAGGCGCGGACCCATGCGGTGCTCGCCGGGGCCGCCGTGGTGGCGGAAATCGCCGCGATGCTCCCGCCGCGGCTCGGAGGCGCAGGCGGCCAGGGTCAGCGTCAGCCCGGTCACGGCGAGCAGCTTCAGCATCGGCGTCCTCCGGTTCGCCATCCATCGAGTGGCCGAGCCGTGCGGCCAAATTGGGCCGGGCAGGTGACGGGCGCGAAACCGTTTCGCGCGGCCGCGCGCCGGGCTAGGCTTGCCGCGGGGGAGGGGCCGCCATGCTGGTCAGGTTCATTATTCGCGCGCTGTTCGCCGCGCTCGGGCTGTGGCTTTCGGAACGGCTGGTCCGCGGCGTGCGGGTGAACAGCGTCGAGACGCTGATCGTGGCCGCCGTGCTGCTGGGCCTGGTCAACGCCTTCGTCAGGCCGGTGGTCTTCGTGCTCACCCTGCCGCTGACGATCGTGACCCTGGGCCTGTTCCTGCTGGTCGTGAATGCGCTGATGATCATGTTGGTCTCGGCCTTCCTGCGGGGCTTCGAGGTGCATGGCCTGATGGCCGGTGTGCTCGCCGCCGTCATCACCGGCGTGACCAGCTGGATCGGTCACGCGGTCATCCGGGATGCGGGCTATTGACCGCCGCGCCCGCCGCGATCATCGCCTCCACCGCCTCCTCGGAATAGCCGAGCTCCGTCAGGACCTCGCGGGTGTGCTGGCCCAGCTTCGGCGCCGGGCCGCGGGGGCTCGTGTCCACGCCTGGAAAACGGACCGGCGCGGCCGGACCCCAGAAGCTGCCGCCCCAGCCGTCGGGCGTATCGACGAAGATTCCCGCCTCGTGCGCCATGGGGTTCATCTCCAGGTCGTGCAGCGAGTCCATCGGCGCAAAGGCGATGTCGGCCGCGTTCAGCAGCGCCGAGGCCTCGTCCAGCGTCATGGCGTCGAAGGCCGTTTCCAGCGCGGCGCGCACATAGCGGACGTCGTGGATGTCCTGGAACGGCGGGCGGAAGCGCGCCTCCGCATAGATGTCCTCGCGGCCGATCGCCTTCAGCACGTTCGGGTAGTCGTTGGGGCTTTTCACGACGACCACGAACCAGCGGTCGTCGGCCGTATGGAAGAATCCCGAGAAGGCGACCATGCGGTCCTTCTTCGGCTGTGCGGTGGTCACATCGCCGTAGCGGAGCAGCAGCGACAGGTCCCAGCCGATGGCGTAGGCGCCCACCCGCATGAGGGCGGTCTCCACCTGCCGCCCGCGGCCCGTCTGCGAGCGTTCGTAGAGCGCGGCCAGCACCCCCGAGAGCGTCGCCAGCGCAGTCATGTGATCGCCGAATCCCGGGCGGGACGGAAACGGCTCCTGGTCGGGTGGGATCATCGAGTGCGCCACGCCCGAACGGGCCCAGAAGGCGGTGATGTCGAATGCGGCCGCATCCGCCATCTCGCCGGTCAGGCCATAGCCGGTGACGTTGGTGTAGATCAGGTGCGGACAGGCGTCCCTGACGCTGTCGTAGTCGAGGCCTGCGCGCTTCAGCGAGCCCGGCCGGACGTTGGTCACGAAGACGTCGGCCTGTTTCATCAGTGCAAGCAGCGCCGCGCGACCCTCCGGCTTGGAGGTGTCGAGCACCACGCCCCGCTTGCCGCGGTTCTCCATGCTGAACACCGGGTTTCCGGGACTCTCGGCGGTGTCGAGGAAGAAGGCGCGGGTGGCGTCGCCGGCCGGGCTCTCGACCTTGATCACGCTCGCGCCCCAGTCGGCCATCACCGCGGCGCAGCCCGGCCCGGCCACCCAGGTCGACCACTCCAGCACCTTCAGGCCTTCCAGCAGCATGCGCACTCTCCCCCAAGCTCGTTCCGTCGAACCATAGGCGGGCGCGGGAGCAAAGAAAAAGGGCGGAGCCTCGCGGCCCCGCCCTCGATCTTACGCGGTGCTGGATCCCGGCTCCGGCTTTGCGCCTTGCGGCGCTCGGCGGGCCGGAATGACGGACCTTAGAAGTCCATGTCGCCCATGCCGCCCATGCCGCCGCCGGGCATGCCACCCGCAGCGCCGCCGCCCTTCTTGGGGGCTTCGACGATGGCGGCTTCCGTCGTGATCAGCAGGCCGGCGACCGAGGCCGCGTCCTGCAGAGCCGTGCGGACCACCTTCGCCGGGTCGATCACGCCGGCCTGCACGAGGTCGACGTATTCTTCCGTCTGGGCGTTGAAGCCGAAGGTGGCGGAGGTGTTCTCCAGCACCTTGCCGACCACGATCGAGCCTTCCACGCCGGCGTTCTCGGCGATCTGGCGGATCGGGGCCTGCAGCGCGCGGCGCACGATGGCGACGCCGGCTTCCTGGTCGTCGTTGTCGCCCTTGAAGCCGTCGAGGACCTTGGAGGCCTTCAGCAGGGCGACGCCGCCGCCCGGCACGATGCCTTCCTCAACGGCCGCACGGGTCGCGTTGAGCGCGTCGTCGACGCGGTCCTTCTTCTCCTTCACCTCGACTTCGG
>JAGWSE010000462.1 GCA_028869395.1 Alphaproteobacteria bacterium
GACCGGCGGCTCGGCCAGGCGCGCACAGGCGCCCTGTACGGCCAAGGCGCAGGCGTCGTGGTCCGGATGACCGCCTTCGTAGGCGTGGGTGAGAACGAGGTCCGCGCCTCGGAGGATCGGGCCCAGGCGCCGGGCGAGGTCCGCCATGCGCGGGGCCGCGCCCTGGTCCGCGAGGCCCAGGCTCTCGCGGCGCGCCCGGACGCCGAGCGCCGCGAGGGCCCGTTCCAGCTCCGCGGCGCGGGCGCGGGCGTAGCTAACCGGATCCGCGAAGCCCAGGCGGGCCGCGTCGTGGCCGTCCCGCGGCGCGCCGTCGGTGACGTGGATCAGCCGGAGGTCGGAAAACAGCGGCAGGCGGCCACCCACACCGACGGTCTCGTCGTCCGGATGGGCCACGACGACGACGACGCGATCGAGAATCTGAGCGCCCGCGCGCAGCGCGGCGAAGAGCCGGCGGCGCACGGCCGCAGGGGCGGAGGTCTGCATGTCGGTCGGATGGGTGGGCGCTGGATCCCACTCGCACCGCCTTAACGGGATGCACCCGCGGGCGGGTCCCCGGCTTCACAAAGACTAATCAGCCGCCGCCCTATTCGTAGCGGAGAGCCTCGATTGGATCGAGCCGGGACGCCTTCCGGGCCGGATAGAAGCCGAAGAAGATCCCGACGGCGGCAGAGAACAGGAAGCCGCCGGCGAGCGCCAGGCTCGAGATCGGAACAGGCCAGTGGGTCACGGCGGCGATCACGAACGAAGACGCCACCCCCGCGATCATGCCGAGCACCCCGCCGGTGACGCTGAGCAGCACGGCCTCGGCGAGGAACTGCAGGAGCACGTGCAGCCGGCGCGCCCCGATCGCCATCCTGAGCCCGATCTCGCGCGTCCGCTCGGTCACCGAGACCAGCAGGATGTTCATGATCCCGATGCCGCCCACGACGAGGGAGATGGAAGCCACCGTGGCGAGCAGCAGGGCCATGATCTTGCTCGAATTGCTGGCGGTGTCGGCGATCTGGCTGAGGTTGCGGACGGAAAAGTCGCTCGTGTCGCCGGCAGTCAGGCGATGGGCGCGCCGCAGAAGTTGGGTCACCTGCGCGATCGCGGGCTGCACCTGGGCGGGGCTGGTCGCCTGCACGAAGATCACGTTGACGAAGCCGGTCAGACGCGGCTGGAGGCCGAACGGATTGGGCGCCTGGGGATAGGCCTGCGCCAAGGGGGTCTGCAGGCTGGCCGGCGCGGCGACGCCCAGCACCTTCCGCTCTGCCGTCGTGAAGGGGATCATCACCAGATCGTCCTGGTCCTGTCCCATCATCGACTGCCCCTTGGGCGCAAGCACGCCGATGACCTTCATCGGCGCCCCTTTCACGAGAATGGTCGCGCCCAGCGGATTGGCCGAGGCGCCGAACAGCTGCGAATAGACGGTCTGTCCGATTACCGCGACCATCGAGGCGTCGGCCTCGTCCTGCTCTGAGATCTGCCGCCCCGCGGCGATGCGCCAGTTGGTCATCGCGGGATAGGCCGCGCTCACCCCCTGGATCCCCGTCGTCCAGTTCTGGTTGGCGTATTGCGTCTGCGCCTGTTGGCGGATTAGGTAGCCGACGCTCGCCACCGCCGGCGCGCGGCGGGCGATCAGATTGGCGTCGGAGACGGTGAGCGTGGAGGCGCTGCCGAATCCGCCGCGCACGCCGCCGGTGGTCGCGGCGCCTGGCACCACGATCAGCAGATTGGTGCCGAGGTTCTCGATCTGATTGCGCACGGCGGCGTTGGCGCCCTGTCCCAGCGAAACCATGGCGATCAGCGCCGCCACGCCGATGAAGACACCGAGCATGGTGAGGGCCGAGCGCATCTTGTTGCGCGCCAGCGCCTGGATCGCGGCGCCCACGACCATGACGGCGAACGCGACGGGCGAGGCGGCGTCCGTCCGGGTGCGCGGCAGGGTCTCGGCCGCGACGGGCGCGGGGCCTTCATGACCACCGCCCAAGGGCTTGGGGTTGACCTCGTCCGATACGATCCGCCCGTCGCGCATGGTGACCACGCGATCGGCGTAGGCCGCGATGTCCGGCTCGTGGGTGACGAGCACGATGGTCAACCCCTGCTCGCGGTTCAGGCGCACGAGGGTCTGCATGATCTCGTGCGAGGTCTTGGTGTCCAGGTTGCCGGTGGGCTCGTCGGCCAGCAGAAGGCTCGGCGAATTGATCAGGGCCCGGGCGATGGCCACACGTTGCTGTTGTCCGCCGGAGAGCTGGCCCGGCGTGTTCCGCTCTCGCTCCGAAAGCCCGAGCAGCTTCAGGGCGGCGCGTGCTCGTGCGGTGCGTTCGCGCGCGCTCTTTGGACCTGAGGCCGCATAGAACAGAGGCAGGCCCACATTCTCCAGCGCCGATGTGCGCGGCAGGAGGTTGAAGGTCTGGAAGACGAAGCC
>JAGWSE010000463.1 GCA_028869395.1 Alphaproteobacteria bacterium
CGCCACGGTGGTGGCGCGGCTCAACGCCGCCGGCACGGTGGCCCTGGGCAAGCTGAACTGCGACGAGTTCGCGATGGGCTCGGCCAACGAGAACAGCGCCTTCGGCCCGGCCCACAACCCCTGGGACCGCAGCCGCGTGCCGGGCGGCTCGTCGGGGGGCTCGGCGGTCGCGGTGGCGGCGCGGCTGGTGCCCGGCGTGACGGGCACCGACACCGGCGGCTCGATCCGCCAGCCCGCGGCCTTCACCGGACTCGTGGGCATCAAGCCGACCTATGGGCGCTGCTCGCGCTGGGGCATCGTCGCCTTCGCCTCCTCCCTCGACCAGGCGGGCCCGATCGCGCGCACCGTCGAGGACGCCGCGATCCTGCTGACCTCCATGGCCGGCCACGATCCGAAGGATTCCACCAGCCTGCCGGTGGAGACGCCGGACTTTGCGGGCTTCGTGGGCAAGTCGGTGAAGGGCCTGAGGATCGGCGTGCCGAAGGAGTACCGGGTGGAAGGCATGCCGCCGGAGATCGACCGGATCTGGGAACAGGGCATCGCCTGGCTGAAGGAGGCCGGGTGCGAGATCGTGGAGGTCTCGCTACCGCACACCAAGTACGCGCTGCCGGCCTACTACATCGTCGCGCCGGCCGAGGCCTCATCCAACCTCGCCCGCTACGACGGCATGCGTTACGGCTTGCGGGTTGAGGGCGCGAACCTCACCGACACCTATGAATCCACCCGCGCGGCGGGGTTCGGGTCCGAGGTGAAGCGGCGCATCCTGATCGGCACCTATGTGCTCTCGGCCGGCTACTACGACGCCTATTACCTGAAGGCGCTGAAGGTGCGCCGGCGGATCGCCGACGACTTCGACCAGGCCTTCCAGAAGGTCGACGCCCTGCTCACGCCCACCGCGCCATCGGCCGCCTTCAGCCTGGGCGACAAGTCGGACGACCCGGTCGCCATGTACCTGAACGACATCTTCACGGTGACCGTGAACCTGGCGGGCCTGCCGGGCATCAGCGTGCCGGCTGGGACCGACGCCGGCGGCCTGCCGCTCGGCCTGCAACTGATCGGCCGCGCGCTCGACGAGGGCACGGTGTTCTCGCTGGCCGGCGCGTTGGAGAAGGCGGCGGACTTCCGGGGCAAGCCCGCGAAGTGGTGGTGAGCGGCAAATCCCTCCCCCGGAGGGGAGGGACTGCGCAGGTCCCTACTTGATCTGGTCGAACTGGGCCTGCAGCGACTTCAGGGTGTCGTCGGTGATGGCGCCCTGGCTCATCGGCTCGACCTGCCTGAGGGTCATGCCGCCGATCTGGTCGTAGTACTGGCTGATCTGCGGGAGCGCCTTCTCGAGGGCGGACTTGGCGTCGGCGTTCTTGATGATCTCGCTGATCGGCGTGGTCTCGACGCTGAGCTTGCCGGATGCGGCGGCTTCGGCGCCGGCGGCCGGCGCCGCGGCGGTCTGGCTCGCCGGCGCCTGGGCGAAGGCCGGGATGGCCGCCAGGGCGGACAGGGCGATCAGGCTCGCCGCGAACTTGGTCTTCATGGGTGGCTTCCTCTTTTCCCCGAACGGGAGTCTGCGAACCGACAGAGCCCGCTTTTCACGGGCCGCGCAAGGCGAAGCTTCCGCGGCGCTTTGCCTTGATCGCACGTCGCGCTAGGGAAGGCGCATGAGCGACACGTCGAAGCTGATCCAGGGCCGCACCGGCCCGTGGGAAATCGTCCTGGGGCTGGAAGTGCACGCCCAGGTGGCCTCCAACGCCAAGCTGTTCTCGGGCGCGGCCGTGGGCTTCGGCGCAGGGCCGAACGAGCAGGTGAGCCTGGTCGACGCGGCCATGCCGGGCATGCTGCCGGTCATCAACCGCTACTGCGTGGAGCAGGCGGTGAAATCGGGCCTCGGCCTTAAGGCGCAGATCAACCTGAAGAGCCGCTTCGACCGGAAGAACTACTTCTATCCGGACCTGCCGCAGGGCTATCAGATCAGCCAGTACAAGGATCCCATCGTCGGCGAAGGGACGCTGGAGGTCGAGCGCGACGACGGCTCGCGCTTCACCGTCGGGATCGAGCGGCTGCACCTCGAGCAGGACGCCGGAAAGTCGATCCACGACCTCGACCCGAACTGGACCTATGTGGACCTGAACCGCTCGGGCG
>JAGWSE010000464.1 GCA_028869395.1 Alphaproteobacteria bacterium
CTGCAGTCGGAATTTGCGGACGCGATCCATGGGGCCTCGCTGGTCGCGAAAAACCCGCAGCGCCCCTACGGGTTCCCCAGGGCGAACAATTCTACCGAAATATCATAGGCTAAGCTCGCGCCTGGTTGCAGGCGCGCCATGCCCGTGTCTGTCCCCGCCGGCCACTCGGGACCGTACGGATCGGCAAGGTTGAATTGCGGCTCGACCGCCACGAAGGCCTGGTCCGGCGGCGCATAGACCTGCATGGCCTTCACGTGGGCGCTCGGCGTCGCGATCCTCAGGCCGAGCCCCGACGACGGGTCGCGGATCTCCGCCGCCGCGACCCCGTTCTCGCGCGCCAACTCCGTGAAGCAGTCATCGAGGTAGAGTTCGCCCAGCGCCGCCCCATCCGGTGCGCCGAAGTCGTAGGGCGTCCCCGCGACCGCCAGCAGACGACCGGTCGGCAGCACCTCGTCGTAATTGTCCACCTCGGCTCGCGCGGCAGCTGCGAGCCTGAGCCGGGCCTGCGTCCGCTTTCCGCTGGGCAAGACGAAGTAGGGGTGCCAGCCGACGCCCAGGTCCGTCGCCGACTCGCCACGGTTCTGGGCCTGGATCAGCAGCCGCAGCGCTCCGCCGCTGAGACGCCAGGTGAAGGTCAGCTCAAGGTCTCCCGGCCAACGGTCCCCGAACGTCCCGGCGGCCAGCCGTCCCGTCACGGCCTCCGGCGCCGTCTGCTCGAAGGGCACGCGCGTATCGAGGATCAGCCCGTGCATGGCGTACTGCGCCGCCCCGGGCGCACGACCGCCCCAGTTGCGCGGCAGCCGCACCGCCTGGCCGGCGACGGTGGTCTCGATCTCGCGGGCGTCCGGCGCGGGCCTGCCGCAGATGCGGTTCGCGTACGGGATCAGCAGCGCGCCCCCGAAGCTGAAGGAGCGGTTCCCGGCGAAATCCTCCGGTCCGCCGTCCAACTGGCGCGCGGCCTCTTCGGGCGCGGGCGCCTGCAGCGCATGCACCACCTCTCCGGAGGGAAGTCGCAGCTTCGCCTGCAGCAGCATCATCCCGCGCCCAGGCAGCACCTGCGCCTCCAGGAAGGCGGGCCCCTCGGCCGGCGCGTCCTGCGCCGTCAGGGTGACTACCGGCGCGCCGCCGATCGTTACGCCCGCGCTCATCGGCTGGAACTCATCGGCTCGACTGCGCCTGGCCGTGCTCGCCACCGGTGGTCTCGACGGCCCTCAGATGCCGCGCCTGCGCCCGCTGGCGCTGGGCGGCGGGCTCGTCGTGCTCGGAGGGCGGCACGATCGGCACCGTCAGGCAGACGCTCTGGGTTGGCAGAACCTCGCGCCAGTCGGCGATGAGCTGCTTGTAGCTGCGCCCCACGGGCCGGATCTCGCGGTTGAGGTCATAGAGTCCCACCGGATGCACGTGGTTGTGCACCTCGCGCAGGGCGATATCCCAGTCCATCTGGTCCGTCAGCGAATACCAGGTGAACCCCACTGTCGGCACGCCGTCGTTCCGAACGCGCAGCACGTTGGCCCATTCCTTCCAGAGCCAGTTCACGGCTTCGTCGCCGTTCGGGCCCTCGGCGATATTGGTCTCGGTGTGCATCACCGGCAGGCGATAGCGGCCGTAGTACTGCCGGGTGATCTCCGAGTAGCCAAAGATCTCTCCCGAGGCGCGCGTCGCGCCGTTCGCCGCCACGCGGTGCTCGTTCGTCCAGTAATAGTCATTGCCCAGGATGCAGTGGTGGTGCAGCGCGTTGGCCAGGAAGAAGTGGTACTCGTCCCGGGTCATCCCGTTGTCCATCAGGTACTCGTACATCTCCGAGTCCACCCGGTGGCCGTAGTTCAGGTCGAGCGACAGGAAGCGCCGTGAGTTCTCGACCTCCGCCGGCCGGATCGCGCTCGGGTTCTCCGCGTGGAAGTACTCCGAGGATTCCGACTGGATGAAGATCGCGTCCGCCCGGACCTTCAGGATCTCCATCATGGCCAGCACGTTCGCTCGCACGATGTGCTTCAGCGCGGTGACGAAGGTCAGGTCCGTGGCGCCCTGCTCGTTCCACCAGCCGTACTTCGCCGAGAAGAGCGCGCAGATGAACATCTCGTTGACCGGCGTGTAGAGCTGCACCCACGGAAACCGCCGGGCGAAGGCCGCCGCATAGCGGGCGAACAGGTCGGGGAAGTCCGGGTTCTGGAAATTGCCGATCCAGTCCGGCACGCCGAAGTGGCACAGGTCCACGATCGGAATGATGTCGCGCCGCTTCAGCTCGGCGAAGGTGATGTCGGCGAATTCCCAGTCGAACCGGTCAGGACCGAGGTAGGTCGTGTGCAGCGGCGGCCCATAGCGCAGGAACTTCAGACCCAGTTCCTCGACCAGCTCGAAGTCCTTGCGCCAGTAGCGGTAGTGGCCGCAGGACTCCATCTGGTCCACGCGCACGCGGCCGTTCTTGATCGTGGGGATGGAGTTCTCGACCCCCGTGGCGAACATGAAGAGGGAGATGGCGCGTCCTCCTGGATCTGCGCGCAAACGACCGCGGCCCCGAGCCTGTAACTCCGGGCCGGGGTGCGTGGTTCAATGCTGAAGTTGGAGTAGGTCCGGGAAGGGCGTTCAGCCTTCCGCGGGCTGCCCGTTGATCTTGCGGCAGCGAGAGACGAGCGCCAGGTGATCGGTCCCGTTCTGGACATTGCGGACCCACGCCTTGTCGCCGTGCACCGCGACGACTTCGAAGTGCGGATAGAGGTTGGGGCCGGTGCGGACGAGGTCGCCGGCCTGGATGTCTTCCTCGTAGTCCCGCTCGTGGGAGATCGAGAAAACGTCGGAGTAGCTCGACAGAGTCATAACGAGGGATCCCCTCCCGATTCGTCGTCCTAGATAGTAGCGCGGTGACCCTGAACGGCGCCCCAACACCCTTAGTCAGGTTGTCGCAGGGTTCGCCCCGGCGCCGCTGTCGGGGCGATTGGCATGTGGCGCCAGCGGAGCGGACGAGGCGATGATGCAGATCAGTTGCGTGGTTGAATCGGCGGACAAATTGGGCGAGGGCCCCTGTTGGTCCCCGCATGAAGGCCGCCTCTACTGGTTCGACATCAAGGGCTGCAGGCTCTCCTGGTACGAACCTCAGGGCGGTCGCTCGGGCGCCTACGAGCTCCCAATGCGCGCAAGCGCCGCAGCCCCCACGGTCGCGGCCAAGCTGCTGCTCGCCACGGAACGCGGACTGGCGTTCTTCGACCCGCGGTCGGGCAAGACCGAGCTGCGCCAGCCGATGGACCTGGGTCCAGGTTTCCGCTCCAACGACGGCGTCCTGCTGCCGGACGGCGGATTCTGGTGGTCCAGCATGGACGACAATGGCGGCGAGCGGCCGGGCGTCATCTTCCGCACGGGCCCCGACGGCTTCACCGAACCGAAGATCGAGGGTGTCCACATCGCCAACAGCCTGGCCATGAGCCCCGACGGCTCACGCCTCTATTTCGCCGACTCGAGGAAGCGCACCATCTGGGTGTGCGACACTACCGCCCCCTCTCGCCGGGAGGTGTTCGCCGTCTCCACGCTGCCGGGCGGCCCGGACGGATCCTGCATCGATGCGGAGGGATTCCTCTGGAACGCCGAGTGGGGGGCCTCGCGCCTGGTCCGCTACGCGCCGGACGGCCGCGTCGACCGCGTGGTCGCAATGCCCGTTGAGCAGCCCAGCTGCTGCATGTTCGGCGGCGCGGACCTCTCGACCCTGTTCGTCACCAGCGCCTGGGAGCACCTGGCCGAGACCGTGGAGGCCCGCCCGCACAGCGCCGGCGACCTCTTCGCCCTGCAACCTGGCGTGAAGGGCCTCCCGCTGCCCGTTTTCCAGATGACCTGAGGCGGGCCTAGGGCTGAGGCGTGGGCGTGTTCGCCCCGCTCGGCGGCAGGATGGGCACGGTCACCTTCGGCTGGTCGCCCGTCAGGCTTTCCAGGAAGGCGGTGATCTTGCCGATCTCGTCCGGGGTCAGCGTCGCGCCGAGCTGGCTGGAGCCCATGATCCCCACCGCCTGGCGCAGGTCCCAGACGGCGCCTGTGTGGAAGTAGGGGGCGGTAAGCGCGATATTGCGCAGCGTCGGCGCCTTGTAGACGTACTCGTCGCCCGGCGAGCGGGTGACCTGGAAGCGGCCCTTGTCAGTGGGCGGCAGCAGGTCGGGGCCCGGCTTGGCCACCACGCCGAATGGCGCGTACTGCCCGCCGCCTACGTTGACGCCGTTGTGGCAACCGGAGCAGCCCTTGTCGATGAACAGCTGCAGGCCCTGCTTCTGTTCGGCGTTGAGAGCGTCCGGCTGGCCGGCGAGATAGCGGTCGAACGGCGAATTCGGCGTGATCAGCGTCGCCTCGAACACGGCGATCGCCTTCTGCACATTCGCCAAGGTGATCGGATCGGTTTCCCCGGGGAACGCCTGGGCGAACATCGCCTGGTAGCCCGGAATGCCCTTCAGCTGTTCGACGATGTGGGTTTGCGGCGAGGCCATCTCCACCGGATTGACCATAGGTCCGCCCGCCTGCGCCTCGAGGTCCTTGGCGCGCCCGTCCCAGAATTGAGCGGTGTTGAAGACGGCGTTGAACGTGGTTGGCGCGTTTCGCCCACCGTGCTGCCAGCGGTGGCCGATCGAGGTCGGTTCGGCATCCGCGCCGCCCAGGCCGATGTTGTGGCAGCTGGCGCAGCTGATCGTATGGCTTGCCGACAATCGCGGCTCGAAATAGAGGGCCTTGCCGAGCGCGACCTTGGCGGTGGAGCTCGGATTGCCGGGGAGCTGCGGCGGGGTCTCGGGGACCGCGCGGAAGATCTGCCGCGCCTTGGCCATCAACGGCTCGCTGGCCGGCGGCTTTGCGCTTTGTCGCGAGGCGTTGGTCGCGGGCTTCCCGCAGCTGGCGGCCAGCAGCGCCGCCGGTACGATCGCAAACAGGCTCCACGATCTCATGAGAGGGGCTCCGCCAGGCGACTCCTGGAGTCTTCCGGCTCGCCGTCGTCTCGGCCATGACGTGGATCAACATTGTCCGTCCCCTTGACGGCCCCGGCGGCGCATCCGCGAACTGCGCCGGAGCGGAGAACCGAACCTTGAAAGTGACAGGCCTGTCCGGCGATCTGGCGTGGTGGCGAGAAAACCGAGACGCCGCGTGTCTCGATCGGGCCTTGGTGCGCGACCTCCTCGGGCGCCTACAGGCCTGGAAGGCCCGACACGACGCCGACCGCGCCCGTCAGGCCGGTCCATTTCTCCAGATGGCGTGGGACGGCGTATTCGGCGACGAGAACGGCGCCGTGGTGGAGGCGATCGGCGAGGTCGAACGCGCCTTGTCCTCGTCCCGGACAACGCTTGCACATCCGAGCCCGGGCGAGGGCGCATGAGCCAGGCCGCGGCTGCTCAACGGGGGGCCTTGCCGCCCCTGCTGCGCGGCGAGGGTGGAACAGGCCGATGAACCGGATCGTCCTCACGCCGGGCGCGCTGATGGCGCTGCTTTCGGCGGCCCTGTTCGGCGCCAGCACGCCGCTGGCGAAGCTGCTGCTTGGGAGCGGCGTCGACCCGGGGCTGCTTGCGGGCCTGCTATACCTCGGTTCCGGGATCGGCCTCGGCTTCGTTCGCCTGGGTCAGCGGCTGGCCGGGAAGGTGCGCGCCGAGGCGCCGCTCCGAGGCAGCGACATGCCCTGGCTCGCCCTGGTGGTGCTGGCGGGCGGGGTCGCGGGTCCCTTGCTGCTGATGCTGGGCCTGGCGCGCACGCCGGCCTCCTCCACAGCGCTCCTTCTCAACCTCGAGGGGTTGGCGACCATGGCGATCGCCTGGGTCGTCTTTCGCGAGAACGTCGACAGGCGCCTTCTCCTGGGCGCCCTCGCGATCCTCGGAGGCGCGCTTGTGCTCTCCTGGCGAGGCGGTCCCGCGGGCCTCGGCCCGGGGGCCCTGGCGATCGTCGGCGCGTGCGTCGCCTGGGGCGTCGACAACAACCTCACGCGCAAGCTCTCGTCAGCCGATCCTCTGCAGATCACCGCCATCAAAGGGGTGGCCGCGGGCCTCGTGAACCTCGCCCTCGCGCTCGCGCACGGCGCCCACCTGCCGCCGCCGCTGGGCGTCGCGGCCGCGGGCGCGGTGGGGTTCTTCGGCTACGGCGTCAGTCTCGTCCTCTTCACGCTGGCGCTGCGGAATCTCGGAACGGCGCGGACGGGCGCCTACTTCTCGACGGCTCCGTTCCTCGGCGCGGCCCTGTCTCTGGCGCTCTTCCACGAACCCCTCACGGTTCAGCTCGGCGCGGCGGCGATCCTGATGGGCCTCGGCGTTTACCTGCACCTGTCCGAACGGCACGAGCACGAGCACGTCCACGAGGCCATGGAGCACGAGCACCGCCACGTCCATGACGCGCATCATCAGCACGCCCACGGGCCCAACGACCCGTCCGGCGAGCCGCACACGCACTGGCACCGCCACGCGCCGATGCGTCACAAGCACCCCCACTACCCGGACCTTCATCACCGCCATGGCCATTCCGGCTAGGGGCGGAAGCGACGGACGACCGATTGAGAGCGTCTATTCCATGGTCCGAACCCGGCCGCCGCTTTAAGGGTTCTGCCCTCGAAGCCTGAAATTGCGACGTCGGGGGGAGGCACGGCATGGTCAAACGGGAACTGCGCAGCCAGAAGAGCTACGGCAAGATTGACCGCGACGGCTTCATCCACCGCAGCTGGATCAAGGCGACGGGCCTGCCCGAACACGTGTTCGACGGCCGCCCGATCATCGGCATCGCCAACACCTGGTCCGAACTCGTCACATGTCAGGTGCACCTGCGCGAGCTCGCCGGTTTCGTGAAGCGCGGCATCTGGGAGGCGGGGGGCGTGCCCATCGAGTTCCCGGCCATGAGCCTGCCCGAGACCCAGATGCGTCCCACGGCCATGCTGTTCCGAAACCTCCTGGCCATGGAGGTCGAGGAATCCATTCGCGCGAATCCGATCGACGGCGTGGTCCTGCTGGGCGGGTGCGACAAGACCACGCCGGGCCTGCTGATGGGCGCGGCCAGTGTCGATCTGCCGGCGATCTTCGTCTCCTCGGGCCCCATGCTGAATGGCAAGTTCCGCGGCCAGGACATTGGCTCCGGCACCGATGTCTGGCGCTTCTCCGAGGAGGTCCGCGCGGGCGACATGAGCCTTGCCGATTTCATGGCCGCCGAAAGCGGCATGAGCCGCTCGGCCGGCACCTGCAACACCATGGGCACCGCCTCGACCATGTCGGCAATCGTCGAGGCGCTGGGCATGAGCCTTCCGAACAACTCCGCCCTTCCGGCGGTCGACGCGCGACGTCGCGTTCTCGCCCACCTGTCGGGCAACCGCATCGTCCAGCTGGTGAAGGACGACGTGAAGCCCTCCGACATCCTCACGCGCGAAGCTTTCGAAAACGCCATCCTGATGCACGCGGCGATCGGCGGCTCGACCAACGCGGTGGTCCATCTCCTCGCGCTGGCGGGTCGTGTGGGGGCGCCGCTAAACCTGCACGACTTCGACCACCTCGCCCGCGAGGTTCCGCTGCTCGTCAACCTGATGCCGTCGGGCAAACACCTGATGGAAGACTTCTGCTATGCGGGCGGCGTGCCCGCCGTGATGAGGGAGCTGGACGGCCTCTTCCATCAGGACGCCGTCACCGTCTCCGGGCAGACGCAGGGCGAGATCGCCGAAGCCGCCGCCGTCTGGAACCGTGAGGTCATCGGCACACGAGAAGCGCCCATCGGACCCTCGTCCGGGGTCTGGGTGCTGAAGGGCAACATCTGCCCCGACGGCGCGATCCTGAAGCCCAGCGCAGCAAGCCCGGAACTTCTCACCCACCGCGGCAGAGCGGTCGTCTTCGAGGACATCGAGGATTATCACGCCCGCATCGATGATCCGGACCTGCCGGCCGACGCCACCTCGATCCTGGTGCTGAAGGGCTGCGGGCCCAAGGGCTATCCCGGCATGCCCGAGGTCGGGAACATGGCCCTGCCGCGCAAGCTGCTGGAACAGGGCGTGCGCGACATGGTCCGCATCTCCGACGCCCGGATGAGCGGCACGGCCTATGGCACGGTCATCCTGCATGTGGCGCCGGAGTCCGCCGCCGGCGGCCCGCTGGCGCTGGTCGAGACTGGCGACGAGATCGAGTTCGACGGTCCCAACCGCCAGCTCGAGCTGTTGGTGGACGAGGCCGAACTCGCTCGCCGCCGCGCCGTTCGCGAGGCCGCCCCCGCGCCGGATGCCTACGACCGAGGCTGGTACAAGCTCTATATCGACACCGTCCTGCAGGCGGACAAAGGGGTGGACCTCGACTTCCTCGTGGGCAAGTCCAGCCCGGTGGTGACGCGGGAGTCGCACTGATGGCCGCAGCCTTGCTTGCCTGTGACTGGGGCACGACCAATCTCCGCGCCTGGACCCTCGACGACCGTGGGGAGGTGGTGGCCCGTCGCGAGTTCGACCTGGGCGTGTCCAAGCTTGCGCCCGGCGAGGCCGCCCGTCGCTTCGAGAGCGAAGTGCAGCCCGCACTGGAGGCGGAGGACCTGCCCGCGATCCTCTGCGGCATGGTGGGCTCGAACCTCGGCTGGACGACCGCGCCATACGCCGATTGTCCCGCCGGCCTTTCGGACCTCGCCCGCAGCCTTGTGGCCGTCGAGGCTCACGCCGCCTGGGTGCGCATCGTCCCCGGCGTCCGCGCGTCCGGCCTGGCCGGCGCGCCCGACGTCATGCGCGGCGAAGATACGCAGATCCTGGGCTGGGTCGCCTCCCATCCGGATCGTGCGCAGGGAACCCATCTGGTCTGCCACCCCGGAACCCACGCCAAGTGGGTTGTGGTCGAAGACGGCCGCATCGCCCGCTTCGTCACGGCCATGACCGGAGAGCTCTTCGCCGTCCTCTCCCGCCACAGCGTGCTGAAAGGCGATGGCCCAACCGACGACGCCGACGCCTTCGACGACGGACTGGCCGCGGCAGGCGAGGGGGACGCGCTGGCAGCGCGCCTCTTCACCGCCCGCTCGCGCGTGGTTGGCGCCGGCAAGTCCGCGGCGAGCACCCCCAGCTACCTCTCGGGCCTGTTGATCGGCGCCGAGGTCGCCGCCGTGCCGAAGCTGCTGGGCGTGGCGCAAGGCGTGCCCGTTTCGCTTCTGGGCGATGCCGCGCTGTGCGGCTTCTATGCCCGCGCGCTGCAGCGGCGGAATGTGGATTGCGAGACCTTCGACGGCGAGGCGGCGGCGCGCGCCGGCCTGTTCGCGCTTTACCAGCTGGGAGAGCGTGCATGACCCTCGATGAAGTCCTTGAGGCCTGTCCCGTGGTGGCCATCTTGCGTGGGGTTCACCCGGACGAGGTCCTCCATCATGCGCAGGCGCTCTACGGCGCCGGCGTTTGCGGGATCGAGGTGCCGCTCAACTCGCCTGAACCCTTCGAAAGCATCCGCCGGCTTTCCCGCGAATTCGGTGACCGCATGGTCACGGGCGGCGGTACGGTGCTCGCTGCCGACGACGTGGACCGCATCGCCGAGGCCGGCGGCCAGATCGTGGTCGCGCCGAACACCGCGCCGGAGGTGATCCGCCGCGCGGTCGAGCTGAAGCTCGATCCGGCCCCCGGCTTCGCGACGGCCTCGGAGGCGTTCACCGCGTACGGCGCAGGCGCCCGTCACCTGAAGCTCTTCCCGGCCGCCACCTACGGCCCGGGCCACCTTCGCCAGCTCAGCGCGGTGCTCCCCCGCGACGCGGCCGTGTGGGCCGTGGGCGGCGTCGGCGCCGAGGATCTCGCCGCCTGGTGGGCGGCGGGCGTTCGCGC
>JAGWSE010000465.1 GCA_028869395.1 Alphaproteobacteria bacterium
GCGGCAGCCCGACTGGAGCGACGAGGCCTGCGCGGGCCTCGGCCCCGCTCATGGGACGAACTGGCCGCCCGGCTCAAGGACGAGCCCGCCCGGGCGCTCGCGGCGCGGCTGCGGGCGGTCGTGGAGACGCTGGCGTTTGCGGACGCTGCCGAGCCGCCCGCCATTGCCGCCCGCCGGCTGGCCGCAGCGATGGAGGCCGTCGCGGCGGACGAGGCCGGGCGCACGGGCGAGCTGTGGGCTGGACAGGGCGGCGAGGCCATGGCGCGGCTGCTCTCCGGGCTGATCGCCGACACCGGCCTGCCGCCGGTCACCGCGCGTGGCCTCGCAGATTTGCTGAGCCGGCTGATGGACGGCGAGACGATCCGCGCCGGCGGGGCCGCCCATCCCCGGCTGCGAATCCTGGGCGCCATCGAAGCGCGCCTGGTGCGCGCCGATCGGCTGGTGGTGGCGGGGCTGGAGGAAGGCGTCTGGCCAAAGCCCGCGCCGCTGGACCCCTTCCTGTCGCGACCGATGCGCCGCGCGCTGGGCCTGCCCTCGCCCGAGCGGCGGATCGGGCTGTCCGCCCACGATTTCGCTCAGGCGGCCTGCGCGCCGGAGGTGATCCTGCTTCACACCGAGCGCCGTGAGGGCGCCCCCAGCGTGAAGTCCCGCTGGCTGTGGCGGCTGGAGACCCTGGCCAAGGGCGCGGGCGTGGAGATCCCCGGCCGCCCCGAGGTGCTGGCCTGGGCGCGCGGCCTGGACGCGCCCGAGGTCTACGCGCCCGCCTCACGTCCCAGCCCGAAGCCGCCGGTGGCCGCACGTCCGGACAAGCTGTTCGTCACCCGCATCGAGGCCCTGACCCGCGACCCGTACGAGGTCTGGGCGCGGGACATCATGAACCTGCGCGCCCTGCGCCTGCCCGACGAGGCGGTGGACGTCCGCGCCCGGGGCACCGCCATCCACGCAGCGTTCGAGCGCTTCACCCGCACCTGGCCGCAGGCGCTCCCGCCGGACGCTGCCGCGGTCTTCCGCGACTTCTACCTGGAGGCCCTGGAGGCCGAAGGCATGCCGGCCGAGGGTCTGGCCCGCGAGCGGGCGCTGGCCGCCGAGGCCGCCCAGTGGGTGGTGGAGATGGAAATCCGCCGCCGCGCTGACGGCCGCGACATCCATGTGGAGCGGATCGGCGAGGTCACGCTCCCCCTGCCCTGCGGCCCCTTCACCCTGGCCGCCAAGGCCGACCGCATCGAGATCACGCCCGAGGGGCTGGGCAATGTGCTGGACTACAAGACCGGCGCGCCGCCCTCCGCCAAAATGGTGCGCACCGGGTTCTCGCCGCAGCTGACGCTCACCGCCGCTATCCTGGCGCGGGGCGGCTTCGACGGGCTGCCGGCCGCGGAAGCGGGCGAGCTCACCTACCTCTCGGTGACCGGCCGCCGGCCGCCGGGACGCGAGGAAGTGCGCGCCGCGCCCGACGGCGACGGCGAGCGGGTGCTGATCAGCGGCGAGGCCGCCGAGGCGGCGATCGAGGGGCTGGAGCGGCTGATCGAGAGTTTCCGCGATCCGGAGCGCGGCTACGCCTCGCGCACGGCGCCGCAGTTCGTGAAGCTCTACGCCTCCGACTACGACCACTTGGCTCGGGTCTTCGAGTGGTCCACCTCCGGCGAGGAGGGCGAGGAATGAGCGTCGCCGACCGGCCCCGCATCCTCGCCGCCGATCCCCAGGCGCGCGCCGCCGACCCCACCATATCGGCCTTCGTCACGGCCAATGCCGGATCGGGCAAGACCAAGACGCTGATCGACCGGGTGGCCCGCCTGCTGCTGGCGGGCGCGCACCCCGAGGCCATCCTGTGCGTGACCTACACCAAGGCCGCGGCGGCGGAGATGCAGCGCCGGCTCTACGACCTGCTGGGCGGCTGGTCGGTGGGCGCTGACGCCGAGCTGAAGACCGCGCTGGCGCGGCTGGAGGGCCGGCCGGCGGAGAGGTACGACGCCACCGCGCTGTCCGCCGCCCGCGCCCTGTTCGCCCGCGCGCTCGAGACTCCGGGCGGGCTGAAGATCCAGACCATCCACGCGTTCTGCGAGAAGCTGCTGCGGCGGTTCCCCATCGAGGCGGGGGTCTCGCCGGGCTTCCGGGTGATGGACGACGCGGCCTCGGCGGCGGTGGCGCAGGCGGCCAGGCGGGCGGTCGCGTGGCACGCGATGGCCGGAGAAGGCGCGGTCGCCGAGGCCTATGCGCGCTTCTCGATCGCCCTCGACTACGCGAGCTTCCAGGCGATGTTCGCCGACTTCGAGGCGCGCCGCGGCGCGCTGGCGGCGTTCTTCGCCGAAGTCGGCGGCCTGCCGGGCGCGGTGGACTGGGTGTGGAACCGGGTGCAGCTGCCGTGGGGTTCCGAGCCCGAGGCGATCGCCGCGGAGGCCATGGCGGCGATGGACCGGGACCTGTGGCGCAAGGCCGCTGAGGTGCTGGCCGCCGGCACGGCGACCGACCAGAAGTGCGCCAAGCAGATGGCGGCGGTGGCGGCGAACGGCGAGGCGACGCTGGCCGAGGTGCTGGGCGTGCTGTTCACCCAGGGCGGAGACGGCACGGCCGCCGCCTGGGTCGCCAAGACCAGCGGGCTGAAGTCGCGCGAGGGCCTGCGCGCCGAGCTGATCGAGGAGCAGAACCGGCTGGAGCTCGCCCGCGGCAAGATCCGGGCGGCGCAGGTGGCATGGGACACGGCGCAGGCGCTGACGCTCGCCGAAGCCTATCTGACGGCCTATGCGCTGGAGAAGCGGCTCTCCGGGGCGCTGGACTTCACCGACCTGATCGAGAAGACCTGCCACCTGCTGCGCGACGCGCCGGCCGCGGCCTGGGTGCTCTACAAGCTGGACGGCGGCATTGACCACATCCTGGTGGACGAGGCGCAGGACACCGCGCCCGACCAGTGGAAGATCGTCCGCGCGCTGACCGAGGAGTTCTTCTCCGGGGCGGACGCCGACGGCGGAATCGCGCGGCTGCGCAACCTGTTCGTGGTCGGCGACGAGAAGCAGTCGATCTACTCCTTCCAGGGCGCCCAGCCCGAGCAGTTGATCCGCGAGTTCGAGTTCCACCGGGCGCGCGCGACGGGCGCGGGCTATGTGCTCGACCGGGTGGATCTGCTGACCTCCTGGCGCTCGACGCCGCAGGTGCTGTCGTTCGTGGACGCGGTGTTCGCCCCGCCCGCCCTGGCCGCCGCCATCCAGCCCCGCGCCGAGCCCGAGGCCGTGCTGCATGAGCCGATGCGCAAGGACCACGAGGGCTGCGTCGACGTCTGGCCGCTGGAGCGCGAGACCAAGGGGGAGGATCGTCAGGCCTGGGACGCGCCGCTGGACGCCGAGCCGGAGGCGAGCGCCAACAAGCGCCTGGCCCGCAAGATCGCCGCCGAGATCCAGGCGGCGATCGCGCGCGGCGACGCCGTCTGGGACAAGGAACTTGAGCGGCCCGACGGCGGCAAGGGCGACTGGCGCCCCGCCCGGGCGGGCGACGTGCTGATCCTGGTGCGCCGGCGCCGGGCGCTGTTCGAGGAGATCCTGCGCGCCCTGAAGCACGCGGGCATCCCGGTGGCAGGCGCGGACCGGCTGGCGCTATCCGAGCACATCGTCTTCGACGACCTGATCGCCCTGGCCCGCTTCGCCCTGTTCCCGGCCGACGAGCTGACGCTGGCGGCCTTGTTGAAGAGCCCGTTCTGCGGACTGGGCGACGACGGACTCTACGACCTGGCGCATGGGCGGGGCGAGGAGCCGCTGTGGGCGGTGCTGCAGCGTCGGGCCGGCGAGCGCGAGGCGTGGGGGGAGGCCTGCGCCTTCCTCGAGCGGGTGCGGATCGAGGCGCGCGGCGCGCGACCGTTCGAGTTCTATGCCCGGCTGCTCGGCGCGAGCGATCGTGAAGGCCGCTCGATGCGCCGGCTGATCCTGCGGCGGCTGGGGGCGGAGGCGCAGGACGCGCTCGAGGAGTTCCTGGCCCAGGTGATGGCCGCCGAGGGGCGCGGCGTTCACGATCTGGAGCGACTGGTGTTCGACTTCGCCAGCCTCTCGATCACCGTGAAGCGGGAGATGGAGGCCGCGCGCGACGAGGTGCGGGTGATGACCGCCCACGGCGCCAAGGGCCTGGAGGCGCCGATCGTCTTCCTGCCGGAGACCACGCTGACCCGCACCCAGCGCGGCTCGCCGCTGATGGAGACGCAGGACGGCGGGTTCCTCTGGTGCGCCTCGGCGGCTCGCGACTGCGAGCCCTCCGCCGCCGCCCGCGAGCGCCGCGCCCGGCGCGAGGAGGAGGAGTCGCTGCGCCTGCTCTACGTGGCGCTCACGCGGGCCCGCGACCGGCTGGTGCTGTGCGGCCGGGTGGCGGCCGATGCGAAGGCGGAGAACATCAAGGGCTGGTGGGGCGCGGTCGCCGACGCCCTGGCCCACGCCGAGATCGCGCCGGCGGTGCGCGAGGTCGCCTGCGGCGAGATGACGGTGCGCCGCTACGGGCCCGATCCGAAGGTCCTGGGCGCCGGCCGCGCGGGCGAGACGCCGCCCCCGGAACCCCTGCCCGCCTGGACGGGCGAAGCCGCCGCCGCGGAGGCGTTCGGCCGCTACGCGTCGCCGTCCGACCTGGGGGAAGGCGCGATCGTCGCCGCGCCCTCGCCGCTGGCCGAGGCCGGCGGGCTGGGCCGCTTCCGCCGGGGCGACCTGATCCACAAGCTGCTGCAGTTGCTGCCGGACTTGGCGCCGCAGGATCGCCCGGCGGGGGCCGCAGCCCTGCTCGGGCGCGAGCGGGACCTGAGCGAGGCGCAGCGTGCTGAGATGACCGCCGCGGCGCTCTCGGTGCTGGAGGACGCCCGCTTCGCCGAGGTGTTCGGGCCCGGCAGCCGCGCCGAGGTGGCGATCGCCGGCGCTGCCGCGGCCTTGCCGCCCGGTCTGAAGGTCTCCGGCCGCATCGACCGGCTGGTCGTGCTGCGCGACCGTGTGCTGGTGGCCGACTTCAAGACCAACCGGCCCTCGCCCGAAGCCATCGCGGACGCCGACCCGGCCTACCTGCGCCAGATGGCGATCTACTGGGCGGTGCTGGGCGAGGTGTTCCCAGGGCGGCGGATCGAGGCGGCGCTGGTCTGGACCGACGGCCCCCGGCTCATGCCTGTCCCAGAAAACTTGATAAGGCAGAGCCTTGCGGGACTCAGCGCCGGCGGTTGATACCAGGGCTCCGCCCGCCTACATCGGCGGATCACAGAACGCTCGTGCGGCGTTGGGCGCCGCTGGGTGGTTTAGGAGCCTCGTTCATGAGCAGCGTGAAGGTCACTGACGAATCCTTCGAGCAGGACGTCCTGAAGGCGGAGCAGCCTGTCCTCGTGGATTTCTGGGCGGAGTGGTGCGGCCCCTGCAAGCAGATCGCGCCCGCGCTGGAGCAGATCGCCCAGGAGTTCGCCGGCAAGGTGACGGTGGCCAAGCTCAACATCGAAGACAGCCCTACGACGCCCTCGCGCTATGGCGTGCGCGGCATCCCCACCATGATGCTGTTCAAGGGCGGCCAGATGACCTCGATGAAGGTCGGCGCCATGCCCAAGCAGAAGATCGTCGAGTGGCTCAACGAAGTGGGCGTGGCGGCTTAGGCCAGCCCGCTCGTCCCCGCGAAGGCGGGGACCCAAGCTGAATCAGCAATTGTGGAGAGCCCGCTTGGATTCCCGATTTCGCGGGAACGAGCGGGTTTTTCACGTGGGCCAGGTCTCCGGGCTCATAGCCAGGACCTCGCCGGCGAAATGCAGGCCGCCGCAGACCAGCAGGTGCGGCGCGGGGCCGGACTGGTCGAGCGCCCGGCGCACGCCTTCGGCGACGTCTCCCACCATCTCGGCCTCCAGGCCGGCTGCCAACGCGGCGGCCGCGATGTCCTCCGCCGGCGCGGCGGTCGGGGACTCGAAGGTGGTCGCGTAGACCCTCGGGTGCATCTCGGCGAACGGGCGGAAGAAGCCCTCGGCGTCCTTGCGGGCGAACATGGCGCAGACCAGCACCAGGGGGCGCGGGTCGCGGTCCACCAGCCGCGAGGCGGCCTCCGCCAGCGCGCGGCCGGCGTGGGGATTGTGCCCGCCGTCGAGCCACAGGTCCGCGCCGCGGACCCTGGCGAGTTCGGCCAGCGGGCCCTTGGTCAGCCGCTGGAAGCGGGCCGGCCAGCAGGCGGATGAGACGCCTGCCGCGATCGCCTCCTCGCTCAGGTCGCGGCTCCAGGTGAGCGCCGCCGCCACCGCCAGGCCGGCGTTGCCGAACTGGTGGCCGCCGAACAGGCTGGGCGCCGGCAGGTCGAGAAGCCGGTCCGGCATCTGCACCATCAGGCGGCCGCGTTCCTCCCAGCAGTCGAAGTCGCGGCCCATCAGGAACAGAGGCGCCATGCGGTCGTCGGCCTCGCGCTCGATGACCTCGAGGGCCTCCTCCATCTGGCGCGCCACGACGACGGGGCGTCTGGCCTTGATGATGCCGGCCTTTTCCCAGGCGATCTTCCACAGCTCGGGGCCCAGCATCTCCAGGTGGTCGTAGTCGACTGGGGTGATCACGCTGACCGCCGGCGCCTCGAAGACGTTGGTGGCGTCGAACCGGCCGCCCAGGCCCACTTCCACGATGCAGAGGTCGGCGGGCGTCTCGGCGAAGGCCAGCAGCGCGATCACCGTGGTGATCTCGAAGAAGCTGATGGCTTGCCCGGCGTTGGCGGCCTCCACCCGCTCGATCAGCGCCTCCAGCGCCGCGTCGGTGATCAGACTGCCCGCCACGCGGATGCGCTCGGCGAAGCGGACCAGGTGGGGAGAGGTGATGGCGTGCACCTTCAGCCCCTGCGCCTCGGCGATGGCGCGTAGGTAGGCGACGGTCGAGCCCTTGCCGTTGGTGCCGGCCACGTGGATGACCGGCGGCAGTTTCTTCTCAGGGTTCCCGAGCGCGGCCAGCAGCCGCTCCACGCGGCCCACGGTGAGGTCGATCAGCGAGGGGTGGTTCGCACGCAGCCGCTGGATCACCGCGTCGGATGCGCGGATGGGATCGTACATCGGCTGAATCTTCGGCTCAGGCGGCGGTGGGAAGGCGGGAGCGCCCCATCGTGAGGGTCTTGAGGATCGAGCTTAGCACGGCCGGCAGTTCGGCGCGGGTCACGACGCGATCTATCATGCCGTGCTCGACGAGGAACTCGGCGCGCTGGAAACCGGCCGGAAGGGTCTCGCGGATGGTCTGCTCGATCACGCGGCGGCCGGCGAAGCCGATCAGGGCGTTGGGTTCGGCCAGGTGGACGTCGCCCAGCATGGCGTAGGAGGCCATCACGCCGCCCGTCGTGGGATCGGTCAGCACCACCACATAGGGCAGTCCGGCGGCCTTGACCTCATTGAGCGCCAAGGTCGTGCGGGCCATTTGCATCAGGGAGAGCGTGCCCTCCTGCATGCGCGCGCCACCCGAGGCGGTGAAGATCACGAACGGGACCTGCCGCTTCACGGCCTCCTGGGCGGCCTTGACGAAGGCCTCGCCGACGGCGACGCCCAAGGAACCGCCCATGAAGGCGAAGTCCTGAACGGCGACCACGGCCGGCTGACCCTTGATGGTCCCGAAGCCGATCGCCATGGCGTCCTGCTCGCCGGTGGCCTTGCGCGAGGCCTTCAGGCGGTCCGGATAGGGCTTCACATCCGGGAACTTCAGCGGATCGTCCGGCGTCACGGGGGAGGCGATCCGCTCGAACTGGCCGTCGTCGAAGGTGAAGCGCAGCCGCTGGGCCGCGCCGACGCGCATGTGGTGACCCGAAGGCGTGACCCACAGCGCGGCCTCGAGGTCCGGCCGGTAGATCATCTCCCCGGTTTCGGGGCATTTGACCCACAGGTTCTCCGGCGTCTCGCGCTTGGAGAACGCGTTGCGGATGCCCGGCGCGATGCGGGAGAGCCAGCCCGAGCGCTCCCTGGGGGAGGCCGGACGTTGGGGCTTGTCGTTCTTCTGTTCAGCCATCGCCATGGGTCTTAGACCGTCGTTTGGCCGATCCGTGCGGAGCGCACAGCCTTAGCCAATGATTCCGCTTTGAGAAGAACCCGCCGGCTCACGTCTTCGTTTCTCTCCACCGCTTCGGCCACTTCGTCCACAAGCGCGGAGCCGACCACGACGGCGTCGGCCACCCGCCCTATCGCGGCGGCCCTTTCCGGAGTCTTGATCCCGAAGCCCACCGCCACCGGCAGGCCGGAGGCGCGGCGGACACGCTCGACCATCGGCGCGACCGCCTTTTCGTCGGCTTCCTTCACGCCGGTCACGCCGGCCACGGAGACATAGTAGACGAAGCCCGAGGTGCCCCTGACGATGATCTTCAGCCGCGCCTCGTCGCTGGTGGGCGTGGCGAGCCGGATCAGCGAGACGTCGGCGGCGTCGAGGGCGGCGGCGAGCGCCGCGGCCTCCTCTGGCGGGCAGTCGACCACGATGACCCCGTCGACGCCAGCGTCGGAGGCGTCGCGCGCGAAGGTGTCGATCCCGCGGTGCAGGATAAGGTTCATGTAGCCCATCAGGATCAGCGGCGTCGTCCGATCGCCCTGGCGGAACCGGCGGGCGAGGTCGAGCACGCCCGAGAGGGTCATGCCGGCCTTCAGCGCCCGCTGGGCGGCGCGCTGGATCGGCGGGCCCTCGGCCATGGGATCGGAGAACGGGAAGCCCAGCTCGATGAGGTCCGCGCCCGCGCCGGGCAGGGCCTGCAGGATCTCGAGGGCGGTGGCCGCATCCGGGTCGCCGGCCATGACATAGGGCACGAAGGCCGCCCGGCCCTCCCGCTTCAGCTCGGCGAACCGGTCGGCGATGCGGGATTTCAAATCTGGCGCCCCAGGGCCGCGGCGACGGTGGCCACGTCCTTGTCCCCGCGACCGGAGAGGTTGAGCACGACGATCCCGTCCTTGCCGACCTCGCGGGCGATCTCCGGCAGGCGCGCGATCGCGTGGGCGCTTTCCAGGGCCGGGATGATGCCTTCGAGCTCGGCGCAGAGCTGGAAGGCGGCCAGCGCCTCGTCGTCGGTGGCGGTCAGGTACTGGGCGCGGCCGACGTCGTGCAGCCAGGCGTGCTCGGGCCCGATGCCGGGATAGTCGAGGCCAGCCGAGATCGAATGCGCATCTTGGATCTGACCATCGTCGTTCATCAGGAGATAGGTGCGGTTGCCATGCAGCACGCCCGGACGGCCGCCGGCGATGGAAGCGGCGTGCAACTGCGTGAGCCCATGGCCTGCGGCTTCGACGCCAAAGATTTCGACGGAGGGATCATCAAGGAACGGATGGAACAGGCCCATTGCATTGGAGCCACCGCCGATGCAAGCGACCAGCGAATCCGGCAGGCGGCCCTCGGCCTCCTGCATCTGCTTCTTGGTTTCCTCGCC